>NZ_JBHWJY010000152.1:0-8567 GCF_042731135.1 Streptomyces sp. NPDC059874 | reverse complement strand
TTTTAAAACCCCACTGGCCCAATTTCCCCCGCAAACCACTGACGCCCCGTAACCAGAGGATCCGGGCCTTCAGTCTTCAGTAGCGGGGACAGGATTTGAACCTGCGACCTCTGGGTTATGAGCCCAGCGAGCTACCGAGCTGCTCCACCCCGCGTCGGTAAACACGACTTTACGTGAGGTCACCCGGCAGATGCAAATCGCTTAACCGGCCAGCCCACGCAGGAGCAGGGAGGTCAGCGTGTCGACCACCTCGGCGTCGTCCGGCGCGGCCCCGCCGGTCATGGCCGCGTAGCCGAGCATCGAGATCATCGCCCCGATCGCCGCGGCCACGAGCTCCGGCTCCCCGGGCAGCTCCCTGCTACGCCGCCCGCGCATCGCCCGAATGACCAAGGCAGCCCGACGGACACCCTCCAGCCCCGCCGGGGGCACTTCCAGCCCCGCCGGCGTTTGAGGCGCGGGGGCCCGGGGGCAGCGCCCCCGGCAGCGGCGCCGCACCCGCGAGCACACCGGAGCCCCGCCAAGACGTACGGCCGAGCCCCCCGCAGGGGCTACGCCGACAACTCCTCCGCCAGCGCCTCCCGCAACCGCGCCGCCCGCTCCGAAACCTCCGCCGGCCCCAGCTCCATGGCCCGCACGCACCACTTCTGCCCCTCCGCGAGGTCCCCGTGGCGGGCCGCCAGCAGCCCCAGCCGCAGCGCGGCGCGCCCGTGGCCCGCCACCGCGGCCCGGGTCCACCACAGCGCGGCCTCCGGCTCGCTCCCCTCGCGGGCCAGCAGCAGCCCGAGGTTGAACGCCCCGTTGCGGGAGCCGGCCTCGGCGGCCTCCCGGTACCACCGCGCGGCGACCTCCACGTCGCCGCGGGCGGACGCCAGCATCCCGACCCGCACCTGGGCGCGCCGGTGGCCGAGTTCCGCGGCCCGCTCGTACCACTCCTCGCTCTCGGTCCTGGCGGCGCCGCCCACCGGCTCGCCCAGCGCCACCGGCTCCGGCGGCGGGGCCAGCGATTCCAGCAGCGAGGCCAGCCGGAAGGCCGCCTCCGCGCTGCCGCCTCCCGCCGCGCACCGCAGGTGCCGCTCGGCGGCCCGCTCCTCGCCGTCGCGCACCAGGGCGATCCCGACCTGGAGCGCCGCGTCCGTGTGGCCGGCCGAGGCGGCCCGCTCGTACCACTTCAGCGCCGTCCGGTCCTCGTCCCGGCTGGCGAAGAGGATCCCGAGGTTGAAGGCCGCGTCGACGCTGCCCGCCTCGGCCGCCTTCGAGAACCACGGCTCCGCGCCCGCCGCGTCGCCGCCCTGGAGCAGCAGGATGGCCAGCGCGTTGGCCGCCTCGCGGTGCCCGGCGTAGGCCGCGCGCCGGTACCACTGCTCGGCCTGCGCGGTCCGCTCCTGTGCCACGCACAGCAGAGCAAGGTTGTACGCCCCGTTTTGGTCGCCCGCGTCCATGGCGGTCCGGTACCAGCGCTCCGCGGTCTCGGTCTCGCCCCGGGCGGCGTGCAGCGCGCCCAGCGCGTTCGCGGCGTTGCCGTCCCCGTCCTGTGCGGCGCGGTGCCACCAGGCGGCCGCGCTGTCCTCGTCGCCGGCGTCGCGCAGCAGGAAGCCGAGCGCGCAGGCGGCGCGGGCCTCGCCCTGCTTGGCGGAGGTCAGGTACCAGCGGCCGGCCTCCTTGAGTTCCCCGCGGGCCTCCAGTAGCGCGCCCAGGTGCAGCGCGGCACGCCGGTGTCCGCGCGCGGCGGCCTGCCGGTACCACTGCTCGGCCTCGGCGGGGTCGCCCTTGCGCAGGTGCCTCGCCAGCCGGTACGCGGCCTCGCGGTGGCCCTGTTCCGCGGCGGCGCGGAACCACCGCTCGACTCCCTTGTCCCCGCGGTGTTCCAGCAGGTCGGCCAGGCCGTACGCGCCCAGCGCGTGGCCGGATTCCGCCGCCTGCCGCATCCAGTACTCGGCGGCGGGCTCGTCGCCGCGCTCGCGGAAGTGGCGACCCAGGGCGTGCGCGGCCGGCGCGGATCCGGCCACGGCGGCGACGCGCCACCAGCCGGCGGCCTCGTCCGGGTAGCCCCGCTGGTGCAGCAGTACTCCGAGGTTGTTCGCGGCGGCCCGGTCCCCTTCGCCGGTGGCGCCGCGCAGGTAGGGCTCGGCCCCGTCGAGGTCGCCGCGGCGCAGCAGCAGGGCCCCGAGCACGCTCATGGCGCCCGGGTCTCCCTTGTCGGCGGCGACCCTGTGCCGGGCCTCCAACTCGGCGTCGCTCGCGGAGTCGACCTCGCCGAACACGTCCCCCGCGCCGTGCTTGTCCAAGAATTCCGCATCGGTCAGTGCGGTCTGCGCGTCGGCGGCCGCAGCCGCCCCCTTGGCCCCCGTGCCCGGTTCGGCTTCCGCCCTCGCAATCCGCCCTGTCTCCAGCAGAGTTGGCCTGTCCCCCATAAATCCCATCGTCGCATCACCTGCTACCCGCGTACACCTGGTATGTCGCAGCCAGTGAGGTCACTACAGCGTTTTGTCGACATGCCCACAGATACCCAAGTCAAACACGCTCCTGCCCCAACTCACCCGCCCCAGCTACCGCGTGTCCATTCCCGTACATATCCGGGGCATATCCCGGACATGACGAAGGCCCGGATCCATGGGATCCGGGCCTTCGTTTTTCAGTAGCGGGGACAGGATTTGAACCTGCGACCTCTGGGTTATGAGCCCAGCGAGCTACCGAGCTGCTCCACCCCGCGTCGGTGAAACCACAGTATCACGACGCGGGACGAAGCCGTTACTCCTTGATCACTGGCCCGCCGGCTTGGGGGCCGTCAGCTTCGCCTCCGCGTCGATCGCCCGCTTCAGCGCCGCCTTGATCTCCTCCTGCGCCTTGCCGAAGGCCGCCCAGTCGCCGGCCTGCCTGGCCTTCTCGGCGTCGTCGACTGCCTTCTGCGCGTCGGCGAGCGCCGCCTTGACCGTCGGGTCCTGGCTGGCCGGCGGCGGCGTGGTGGTGCCCTCGCCCGGCGGCTGGGTCGGCGGCACGGGCGTGGTCGGAGCCTCCGCCCCGAAGACCACGTTCAGCGCCTTCTCCAGCGTGTCCTCGAAGGCCGTCTGGCCGCCGTAGGTCACCAGCACCTTGCGCAGCAGCGGGTACTTCAGCCCGGAGCTGCGGACGTACACCGGCTCGACGTAGAGCATCCCGTCGTCGAGCGGCACCGCGAGCAGGTTCCCGTACTCGATCTCCGAGTCACCACCGCGCAGCAGGCGGATGGACTCGGCGATCTTCGGTTCGGACTGGAACTTGCTCTGCACCTGACCGGGGCCGTCCGGCGGCTTGCTGGTCGGCATCTTCAGGATTCTGATCTTGCCGTAGTCCGGGGTGCCCGGATCGGCGTTGACCGCCATGAAGGCACTCAGGTTGGGCCGCTCGTTCGGCGTGAACGTCGTGGTGAGCGAGAAGACCTGGTCCTTCTCCTTCTGGCCCGGCATCTTCATCGACAGGTAGTACGGCGGAACGGCCGTACCGGCCTTGGTCGTCGGGTCGTCCGGGACCGCCCACGCCTCACTGCCGCTGAGGAAGGTCTGCGGGTCGGTGACGTGGTAGCGGGTCAGCAGCTCGCGCTGGACCTTGAAGAGGTCCTGCGGGTAGCGCAGGTGGTCCAGCAGCGGCTTGGCGATGTCGCTCTTGGCCTTCACCGTGCCCGGGAACGCCTTCATCCAGGTCTTCAGGACCGGGTCCTCGGTGTCCCACTGGTACAGGTTGACCGTGCCGTCGTACGCGTCGACGGTGGCCTTCACCGAGTTGCGGATGTAGTTGACCTGGTTCTCCTGGGCCACCACCGCGCGCTGGCTGTTGGTCAGCGAGTCCGCGGTGCTCTGGCCCAGCGTGGTGCGCGAGGCGTACGGGTAGCCGTTGGTGGTCGTGTACGCGTCGACGATCCAGACGACCCGCTTGCCGATGACGGCCGGGTACGGCGCCCCGTCGATGGTCAGCCACGGGGCGACGGCCTCGACGCGGTCCTTCGGGGTGCGGTTGTAGAGGATCCGCGAACCCTCGCCGATGGCCCCCGAGTAGAGGATCTGCGGCTCGTTGAAGGTGAGCGCGTACGCGGCCCGGTTGATCGGGTTGTCGAGGTTGACGCCGGAGTCGCCCTTGTAGCTCGTCTCCTTCTCGCCCTTGTCGTCCGAGTAGTCGAGCTCCTTCTGCGGACCGCCGACGATCGAGTACTGCTTCGTCTGCTCGCCGTAGTAGATGCGCTGCTCGAAGTCCGTGCCGAACATCCCCTTGGAGGGGAGGTCGGACTGGGTGAAGTCCGGGGCGCCCTGGTCACCGACGGTGGTGCCCTTGGCCGCGACCACGCCGTAGCCGTGCGTGTACTTGAAGTGGTCGTTGATCCAGTTGTTCTTCGGGATGCCGCCGATGTTCAGCTCGCGCAGCCCGATGACCGTGTCCTGGCCGCTGTAGCGGTCCACGGCGAGCGTGGACGGGAAGGCGTAGTAGCCCTTGACCTGCTGGAGCTGCTGGAAGGCCGGCGAGACGATGTTCGGGTCGAGGAGCCGGATGCTGGCCGTCGTGTCGGCCTCCCGGCGCAGGACGTTCTTGTCCGTCTTCGCGTTCGGCACGCCCGCGTAGTCCGTCACCTCGGAGCCCGCGATCCCGTAGGCGTCGCGCGTGGCCTTGATGTTCTTCTGGACGTACGGGGATTCCTTGGCCTGCTCGTTCGGCTGGACCTGGAACTTCTGCACGATCGCCGGGTAGAGCCCGCCGATCAGGATCGCCGAGAGCACCATCAGGCCGAAGCCGATGACCGGCAGCTGCCAGGTGCGGCGCCACAGCGTCGCGAAGAACAGCAGGGCGCAGATCGCGGCGATGGCGACGAGGATCGTCTTCGCCGGCAGGTACGCGTTCGCGTCGACGTACCGCAGCCCCGTCCAGTTGTCCGCGGCCTTGAAGTCACTGGACTTCACCGCGAGTCCGTACCGGTCGAGCCAGTACGCGACGGCCTTGAGGGTGACGAAGAGGCCGAGCAGCACCGACAGGTGCCCGGTCGCCGCGGCGGTGGCCCGGGCGCCCGGGCTGGTCACGCGCAGCCCGCCGTACAGGTAGTGCACGACGGCCGCGGCGATCACCGACAGCACGACCGCGGCGAAGCCGAAGCCGAGCAGGAAGCGGTACCAGGGCAGGTCGAAGGTGTAGAAGGACACGTCCATGTGGAACTGGGGGTCCTTCGTACCGAAGGCCACCCCGTTCACGTACATGAGCCAGGTCTTCCACTGGCCGGCCGCCGAGGCGCCCGCGATCAGGCCGACCAGCACGGCGATGCCGAGGAGCAGCCACTTCTTGTACGGGGCGATGCTCATCCGGTAGCGGTCGAGGCTCTGCTGCTCCATCGACATCGCGCTGAGCGGCGGCCGCAGCCGGTGCGCCAGCCAGATGTTGAAGCCCACGGCCCCCGCCATCAGCAGACCGAAGACGGCGAAGAGGCCGATCTTGGTCCACAGGGTGGTGGTGAACACCGTGGAGTACTTCACGGAGCGGAACCAGAGCCAGTCCGTCCAGAAGCCCGCGAACATGATGAAGAGCATGGCCAGGACGGCCAGCACGCCCAAGGTCATGAGGAGAGTTCGGGCGCGCCGGGAGGGGCGGCCGACTCTCATCCGTGGCCCGGAGGGGCCTCCGCCGCGGTCCGGCATCTGGAAAGCCAAGGTGCGCACCTCGAAAGTCGCTGTGTCTTGTATCGAACGGGGCCCCCGATCGTAGAGCCCACTCATGCAACTTACTGAGGCTTTAGTCAGTTCCCGGTATCCGGCGGAAAGGAGGCAGGATGTTGTCCATGTCCAACCTTTCACCTTCCCCCGGCACGCCGATGGCGGCCGGCCCGCTGACCCGCGCCTGTCTCGAGATCGACGAGTACGCGGCCGGCCTCGGCTGGGACCAGCCCGCGCGGCTGTTCGCCCTCGTCGACACCGCCAAGCTCAAGAAGCAGGAGCCGCGCCTGGCGGGCCAGCTCGGCCTCGACCAGGACGACGCCGGCAAGACCTCCCTCACCCCGATCGAGCAGGACGAGCTGCCGGCCGGGACCCCCCTCGACAAGTTCCTGGGCACCATCGCCTGGCCCGACGCGGTCGTCGGCTGTGCGCTGACCGTGGAGCGGCTGATGCTGCCGCCGTCCGCGGAGGCCTCCGTACCGGAGGGCCTGAGCGACAAGCAGCTGGCGAAGTGGGTCGCCGGTCACCCGGAGCGGCAGGAGGTCCGCCTCACGGTGGCCGTGCTGCGCGACGGCTCGCGCGAGTCGGCCGTACGGCTGCGGGAGAAGGACTCCTCGACCGAGGTCCTCACCGGCGGCGGCCTGGTGCCCGGGCTGGCGGAGGCCCTGGCGGCGACCTTCTCGTGATCGGCGCGGGGGGTCAGGGCTTGGCGCCGCACTGCGGCAGCCCGGCCGTGTCCCCCTTGCTGATCTTCTCCAGCGCCTTCGTGGCGTCGTCCATGGTGGCGACCTTCACCAGGGTCAGGCCGTCGGGCACGTTCTTGGCGGCCGACGCGCAGTTCTCGGCGGGCGTCAGGAAGTACTCGGCGCCGGCCTGACGGGCCCCGATGGTCTTCATCTGGATGCCGCCGATCGGGCCGACCTTGCCCGCGTCGTCGATGGTGCCGGTGCCCGCGACGAACTTGCCGCCGGTCAGGTCCTCCGGGGTCAGCTTGTCGACGATGCCGAGGGCGAACATCAGGCCGGCGCTCGGGCCGCCCACGTCGGCGAGCTTGATGTCGATGGTGAACGGGAAGGTGTGGTCGGTACCGGCCCGGATGCCGACGATGGCGTGGCCGTCGCCCTCCGCCTTGCCGGCGGTGATGGTGACCTTGGCGTAGCCGGAGGGCTCACGGTTCGCCTTCGCCGCCTCGGCCGCCTCGGCGGCGGGCACGATGGTGAACTCGACGGGCTCGCCGGGCTTGTGCTTGGTGACGAACTTGGCCACGTCCTCGGGCCCGGTGACCGGGGTGCCGTCCACGGCCTTGATCACGTCACCGGCGTGCAGCTTGCCGTCGGAGGGGCTGTCCTTGACCACGGAGGCGACGATCACGCGGGCGGAGACCGGAATGCCGAGCTGCTTCAGGGCCGCCACCTTGGCGCTCTGCTGCGACTGGCTGAACTCCTCGGCGTTCTCCTGGGTGGACTGCTCGTCCGTCTTTCCGTCCGGGTAGAGGTTCTCGTGCGGCACGACGATGTTGTCGTCGGCCAGCCACCCGTAGACCGCTTCCAGCAGGTTCATGTCGTAGTCCGCGCCGGTGACCCGGACCGTCGTCATGTTGAGGTGACCGCTGGTCGGATAGGTCTTGCGCCCCGAGATGTTGAGGACGGGCTCGCCGTGCGAGTCGCCGAGCGTGTTCACGGTCGGTCCGGGGCTCATCTCCGAGTACGGGACCTTGATGAACACCCCTGCGCAGAGCAGCGCGAACAGCACGAGGGTGGAGGCGAGCATCGTCGCGGTGCGGCGTGGCATGGATCCGACAGTACGGGACGCCCCTGACGAGCGGCCCCCGGGGCCGGTCCGTACGGGGCCCGTACCGGGAAACTCTCAGGCGATTCTCACCGAGCGCCGGGCACGCGTGGGACTGCTCGCGGGACCACTCGCGGGACGCGTCAGACGGCGTCGGAACCGGAGTGTGCGTCCGCCTTCACCCTGGCCTGATCGGCCTTGCCCATGGCTTCACGGAATCGCGCGTAGCCGGCGAGCTCGGATATGTCGCCTTGTGTACGGTCGCGCGCCGCCCAGCTGCCCCATATCCCCGCGCCGATCGCGGCGAACAGCGGAATCAGCAACCACGCCAGAGACGCCATGGGCGTGCCTCCCTACCCCGAAGTACGTGTCGTTGGTGGCTTCAACGCTCGTGCCCGTGGGGGGGTTACGCAAATCGAGGGCGTGTTGCGCGGCCGAACGGGTGCGAGGCTACCCCCTTTCGGGGGTGGCCTTCCGGCCGGGGGTCAGCAGGCGCCGACCCACTCCTCCGAGCCGTCCGCGAAGGTCTGGTGCTTCCAGATCGGGACCTCGTGCTTGAGGTCGTCGATCAGCATCCGGCAGGCCTCGAAGGCCTCGCCGCGGTGCGGGCAGGACACGGCCACGACGACGGCCAGGTCGCCGACGGCCAGGTCGCCCACGCGGTGCACGGCCGCCAGGGCGCGGACCGGGTACTTCGCCACGACGCGCTCGGCGATGCGGCG
This sequence comes from Streptomyces sp. NPDC059874, assembly GCF_042731135.1. Classification (NCBI taxonomy): domain Bacteria; kingdom Bacillati; phylum Actinomycetota; class Actinomycetes; order Kitasatosporales; family Streptomycetaceae; genus Streptomyces; species Streptomyces sp. NPDC059874. The sequence continues at coordinate 394 of NZ_JBHWJY010000152.1, read as the reverse complement.
CATCTCGGCCTCGGCGGTGGGGTGGCACGAGTAGCCGAGCGAGTCGACGTCCGCGCCGCCGTCGTGATCGCGCACCGTGCCGACGAAGAGCGTCGTACCACCCGTGGCGTCGTCGCCGACGGCCTGGAAGACCTCGTCGATCGAGAGCGGGGTTTCGCGGATCGCGAGCAGCCGGATGGGGTCCGAAGCGGCCTGCTCGCCGGGGTGATCGAAGTGCGGTGCCATACCTTCATCGTGCCCTAGCCGCCGACGCGGCGAAATAGCTGAATCACCTGGCCCCCACCCACCCCCTTGGGAGCCTCCTACAGAAACCCCCTGGTGGCGGCAGCAGCCGCCGAATCCAGCCCCGCCGGCGTTTGAGGCGCGGGCCCGGGGCGGAGCCCCGACCTTCCAG
>NZ_JBHWJY010000151.1:0-9210 GCF_042731135.1 Streptomyces sp. NPDC059874 | reverse complement strand
CACCTGCCAAGTGCGCGAGGACGAGGAGATGCTCCGGCGGGGCACCGCCCCAACCCAGGCCGATCCCGGCCCAGGAAAATCCAGCCTCGCCGGCGATTGAGGCGCGGGGTCCGGGGCAGAGCCCCGGCAGCGAAGCCGTCCCGACCGGGCCGGTCCGGGCCAGGGGGCATAACTCAGCCCCGCCGGGAGGCACGCGGCCCCGGCAGCGGCGCCGCGCAGGCCCGGCCGGTCCCGGCCAGGGGACAAACCCAGCCCCGCCGGCGCTTGAGGCGCGCGACCCTCAGGACTCCGACAGGCGGCCGGCCGCCCGGCGTTGGCGGGTGTTCGACCCGCGCAGGAAGCGGATCACCGTTTCCAGTTCCTCCGTCGTGAACTCCCCGCACAGCTCCGCGACCTCCCGCGCCCAGTCCTCGTACACCGGCTCCAGCTCGCGGATCTTCTCCGGCCGGACCTCCACCACCACCCGCCGCTTGTCCGTCGGGTGTTCGGCCCTGCGTACGTAGCCCTTGCGCTCCAGCCGGTCCACCAGGCCCGTCACCGAGGCCGGGGCCAGGCCGGAGTGCTGGGCCAGCTCCTTCGCGGTGAGCGGGCCGTGCCGCAGCAGCAGGTCGATGGTCTTGGTTTCCGTCGCGCCCAAGCCGCGCCGCTCGGCCACCGCCGAGTGGAACATCACCGTCACCGCGCTGGTCTCCCGGCCCGTCCGGTTGAGCTCCTCCAGCACCGCCGCGCGCCGTGCGTCCACCTCTTCGCTCATGAGCTCACCGTACCAAGAATTTAGTTCGCCCGAACGAAAGAGTTGCGATCACGACTCCACGCGTGCCAGTCTTTCGTTCATCCGAACGAAATAATTCCGGAGGTCGGAGACCGTCATGACCCCATATCCCCGCCGCTGGGCCGCAGCCGTCGTCATGATGGTCGCCGCGCTCATGGACCTGCTCGACGTCACCATCGTCAACGTCGCCATCCCCTCCATAGGCCGCGACCTGGGCGCCTCGCAGAGCGCCCTCCAATGGCTCGTCTCCGCCTACCTCCTCGGCTTCGCCGCCACCCTGATCGTCTCCGGCCACCTCGGCGACCGGTACGGGCGCAAGGCGCTCTTCCTCGCCGGGACCGCCGGCTTCGGACTCGCGAGCCTCGGTTGCGGCATCGCCCAGAGCCCCGGCCAGCTGATCGCCGCCCGCGCCGTCCAAGGCGTCACGGCCGCCCTGCTCATGCCCCAGGTGCTGGGCTCCTTCCGCACCCTCTTCCAGGGCAAGGAGCGCGGCGCCGTCTTCGGGATGTACGGAGCCGTCGCCGGCTTCGCCTCCGCCGTCGGGCTGCTCCTCGGCGGGCTGCTCACCGACGCCGACCTGTTCGGCTGGGGCTGGCGCTCCGTCTTCCTCGTCAACGTGCCCGTCGCCGTGGCCACCCTCGTCGCCGGCGCGGTCCTGGTCCCCGCCACCCGCGAACGCGGCGCCGGCCGGCCCGACCTGCTCGGCAGCCTCGTCCTCGCCGCCGGCCTGATCGCCATCGTGCTGCCGCTCGTCCAGGGCGACGCCAACGGCTGGCCGCTGTGGGGCTGGCTCTGCCTGGCCGCCGGGGTGCTCGCCGTCGCCGGCCTCGGTGTCCTCGAAGCCCGGCGGCGTACCGACGCGACCGTACCGCTGCTGCCCGTCCGGGCGTTCCGCCTGCCCGCCTTTTCCGTCGGCCTCGCCGTCCAACTCCTCTTCGCCGTCGGCATGCAGGGCTTCTTCCTGGTCTTCGCGATCTGGCTGCAGGGCGGCGAGGGGTACACCCCGATGCAGGCCGGCCTGGTCACCGTCGCCTTCTCGATCGGCGGCTTCCTCACCGCTCCCGTCGCCGACGTCCTCGCCGTGCGCTATGGCCGGCTCGTCCTGGCCGCCGGCGCGCTGCTGATGGCGGGCGGCTTCGCCGGGGTCTGGTACGCCGTCGCCCAGTCCACCGCCGCGCACACCGGCGCCTGGCCGCTCGTGCCCGGCCTGCTCGTCGCCGGCGCCGGCCTCGGCTTCCTCGTCGTTCCGCTGGTCAACGTGGTGCTGTCCGCCGTCCCCGCCGACATCGCGGGCGGTGCCTCCGGGATCTTCTCCACCGCCCAGCAGTTCGGCGGCGCCCTCGGCGCGGCCGTCATCGGCTCCGTCTTCTTCGGCGCCCTCGCCGACGGCGGCCCCACCCACGCCCTCACCACCGCGATGCCCTGGGTCAGCGCCGGGTTCCTGCTCAGCGCCGCCCTGTGCCTGGCACTGCCCCGCACCGCGGTGTCCCCCGACCCGCTGCCGGAGGCCGAGCCCGTGGCCGCGTAGGGCAATTCCAGCCTCGCCGGCGTTCGAGGCGCGGGGTCTGGGGCGGAGCCCCAGCGGCGGAGCCGCGGCCCAGAACCGCCACCCCGCCCGGGAGGGCTATCCCGCTCAGCGGGAACACGGCCTCCCGCCCGCGCCCGCCCCCCGCCTACCGTCTGCCGCACCACACACCACCGCAGCCGGGAGGACCCCATGCTGAACGACGGCCGCCGGCGCGAAGCCGCCGAGGTGCTGCGCGCGGCGGAGCGGCGGCGGGCCCCCGTACGGCCGCTGACCGAGCTGTACGAGGGCATCGACGCGCAGGACGCGTACGAGATCCAGCTCCTCAACGTCCGTCACCGCACGCACACCGAGGGCGCCCGCGTCACCGGGCACAAGGTCGGGCTCTCGTCCCCCGTCATGCAGGCCATGATGGGCGTCGACGAACCCGACTACGGCCACCTCCTCGACGCCATGGAACTGCGCGAGGACACCCCCGTGCCGGCCGCCGCGTACTGCGCGCCGCGCGTCGAGGTGGAGGTCGGCTTCGTCCTCGGTGCCGACCTGCCCGGCGAGGGCTGCACCGAGGCCGACGTGCTGGCCGCCACCGAACGCGTCGTACCCGCCCTGGAGTTGATCGACAGTCGGATCGCCGACTGGCGGATCTCCATCGCGGACACCATCGCCGACAACGCCTCCTCCGCCGGATACGTCATCGGCGAGGGCCGCGACCCGCGCGAACTCGACCTGAAGGCCGTCGAGGCCCGCCTGCACAGCGGCCGCGAGACCCTCGCCACCGGCCGCGCCGACGCCGTACTCGGCGACCCCGCCACCGCCGTCGCCTGGCTGGCCCGCACCGTCGCCCGCTACGGAGTCCCGCTGCGCAAGGGCCACCTCGTCCTGCCCGGCTCCTGCACCCGCGCCGTGGACGTGGCCGCCGGCCGGACCTACACCGCCGACTTCACCGGGCTCGGCTCGGTGTCCCTCTCCTTCTCCTGAGCTCCTGAGGTGCCCGTGACCAAGACGAAAGCGACCGCCGCCATCGTCGGCTCCGGCAACATCGGAACCGACCTGCTCTACAAACTCCGGCGCTCCCCGCACATCGAGCCCCGCTGGATGATCGGGGTCGACCCGGACAGCGAAGGCCTGGCCCGCGCCCGCAGGGCCGGTCTCGACGCCTCCCACGAAGGCGTGGACTGGCTCCTGGCCCGCTCCGAGCTCCCCGACCTCGTCTTCGAGGCCACCTCCGCGTACGTGCACCGCGCCAACGCCCCGCGCTACGCCGAACTCGGCATCAAGGCCGTCGACCTGACCCCCGCCGCCGTGGGCCCCGCCGTCGTACCGCCCGCGAACCTGACGGCCCACCTCGACCAGCCGAACGTCAACATGATCACCTGCGGCGGGCAGGCCACCATCCCCATGGTGTACGCCGTCTCGCGCGTGGTGCCCGTCGCCTACGCGGAGATCGTCGCCTCGGTCGCCTCCGTCTCGGCCGGCCCCGGCACCCGGGCCAACATCGACGAGTTCACCCGCACCACCGCCCGCGGCATCGAGGAGATCGGCGGCGCCGCACGCGGCAAGGCCATCATCATCCTCAACCCCGCCGAGCCCCCGGTGATCATGCGCGACACCGTCTTCTGCGCGATCCCGCCGGACGCCGACCGGGCGGCCATCGCCGGCTCCGTCAAGCAGATCGCCGCGGACGTGGCCACGTACGTACCCGGCTACCGGCTGCGCGCCGAGCCGCAGTTCGACGAACCGTCCGCGCTGAGCGGCGGAATGGCCCGGGTCGCGATCTTCCTGGAGGTGGAGGGCGCGGGCGACTACCTGCCGCCCTACGCCGGAAACCTCGACATCATGACCGCCGCCGCCACCAAGGTCGGCGAGGAGTTCGCGAAGGGGCTCATCGCGTGAACAGGCCGAAGACGTACTCCGACACCCTCGACATCCGCGTCACCGACTCCTCCCTGCGCGACGGTTCGCACGCCAAGCGCCACCAGTTCACGGGTGAGGACGTACGGTCGATCGTCACCGCCCTCGACGGCGCGGGCGTCCCCGTCATCGAGGTCACCCACGGGGACGGCCTCGGCGGCTCCTCCTTCAACTACGGCTTCTCCAAGACCCCCGAGCAGGAACTGATCAGGATCGCCGCCGAGACGGCGCGGAACGCGAAGATAGCCTTCCTGATGCTGCCGGGCCTCGGCGTCAAGGACGACATCCGCGCCGCCCACGGCAACGGCGGGACGATCTGCCGGATCGCCACCCACTGCACCGAGGCCGACATCTCCGTCCAGCACTTCGGCCTCGCCCGCGAGACGGGCCTGGAAACCGTCGGCTTCCTGATGATGGCCCACTCCACCACCCCCGAGAACCTCGCCCGCCAGGCCCGGATCATGGCCGACGCCGGCTGCCAGTGCGTGTACGTCGTCGACTCCGCCGGAGCCATGGTCATGGACGAGGTCACCGACCGCGTCGCCGCCCTCGTCGCCGAACTCGGCGAGGACGCGCAGGTCGGCTTCCACGGCCACGAGAACCTCGGCCTCGGCGTCGGCAACTCGGTCGCCGCCGTGCGCGCCGGGGCGCTCCAGATCGACGGCTCCACCCGTCGCCTCGGCGCCGGCGCCGGCAACACGCCCGTCGAGGCCTTCGCCGCCGTGTGCCGGAAGATGGGCATCCGCACCGGCATCGACGTACTGAAGATCATCGACGCGGCCGAGGACGTGGTCCGGCCCGTCATGGACGACGAGTGCCAACTCGACCGGATGGCCCTGCTCATGGGGCACGCCGGCGTCTACTCCAGCTTCCTCAAGCACGCCTACCGGCAGGCCGAGCGCTACGGCGTCTCCGGCGCCGAGATCCTGCTACGCGCGGGCGAACGCCGCCTGGTGGGCGGCCAGGAAGACCAGCTGATCGACATCGCCGTCGAACTCGCCGAGCGCTGACGAACCCAGCCCCGCCGGCGTTTGAGGCGCGGGGTCTGGGGCGGAGCCCCAGGGAAAGGGCGCCCAGCCGGACCGCGAACCGAACCACACCACAACGAAGTGGAGGGCCACCCCATGGCCGAAACGACCGCAACCGAAGAAGAGCCCCGCATCATCGAGGCGGCCGCAGTGCCAACCCGGTTCGCCCGCGGCTGGCACTGCCTGGGACTCGCCGCCTCCTTCCGGGACGGAACCCCCCACGAGATCGAAGCCTTCGGCACCCGGCTCGTCGTCTTCCAGAGCCGGGACACCGGCGCACTGCACGTCCTGAACGCCCACTGCCCCCACATGGGCGGCAACCTCGCCCACGGCACCGTCAAGGGCGACACCCTCGCCTGCCCCTTCCACGACTGGCGTTGGTCCGGCAACGGCCGCTGCGCCGCCATCCCCTACGCCCGCCGCGTTCCGGCCCGCGCCCGGACCCGTGCCTGGACCACCCTGGAGCGCAACGGCCAGCTCTACGTCTGGCACGACCCGGAGGGCAACCCGCCCTCCCCGGACGTCACCATCCCCGAGATCGAGGGCGTCGGCAGCCCCGAATGGAGCGACTGGAGCTGGAACTTCCTGCGCGTGGAGAACTCCAACTGCCGGGAGATCGTCGACAACGTCGTCGACATGGCGCACTTCTACTACGTGCACTACGCCTTCCCGCACTACTTCAAGAACGTCTTCGACGGGCACGTGGCCACCCAGTACATGGAGTCCACCCCGCGCGGAGACGTCGACCTCGGCACCCTCTCCACCGGCGGCGGCCTGCGCTCCGACGCTTCCTACCACGGCCCCTCGTACATGATCGACAAGTTGTGGAGCGATGTCGGCGGCGGGGTCGAGCTGGAGTCCGTCCTGATCAACTGCCACTACCCGATCGACGAGAACAGCTTCATGCTCATGTACGGGGCGATCGTCAAGAAGCTCCCCGGCATGACCGACGAACAGGCCGCCGACGCCGCCCGCCTCACCTCCGAGGGCCTCGCCGTCGGCTTCGAGCAGGACGTCGAGATCTGGAAGAACAAGACCCGCATCGACAACCCCCTCCTGACGGAGGAGGACGGGCCCGTCTATCAGCTCCGCCGCTGGTACGAGCAGTTCTACGTGGACGCCGCCGACGTCAAGGACGAGATGGTGCGGCGCTTCGAGTTCGAGATCGACACCACCCGTGCCACCGCCGCCTGGAAGGCCGAGGTCGCCGAGAACCTGGCCCGCCGCGCGGCGGCCTCGTCGACGGGCGACCTGTGATGCGCCCCGTCGCGTGCGGGGAGTGCGGGACGCGGGTGCTGTGCGAGAAGTTCAGCCAGGCCCACACCCAGGTCCAGTGGACCGACGAGGCCGCCGCCACCTGCCCCCGCATCGCCGCCCGGGTCGCCGCGGGGGAGCTCAGCGCCCGCGTCCGTTCCTGTACGGCGCTGCGCGCGAGCATCGACGCGGCGGTCCGGGAGGGCCGGCTGGAGGTGCCCGCCGATGTCTGAGTACGCAGCCGCGCCGGCCGGGGGACCGGTGCGGGTGCGCGTGCGCGAGCGGGTCCAGGAGACCCCGGACGCGGTCTCCCTCGTTCTGGACTGCGACCTGCCCTACGCCCCCGGCCAGTTCCTCACCCTGCGGGTGCCCGGCGGCGCGGCCCGCTGCTACTCCCTGGCCAGCTCCCCGCACACCGGCGAGCCCATGCGGATCACCGCCAAGCGGGTCCCCGGCGGGCTCGGCTCCGGCTGGATCTGCCAGGAGGTGGCCGCCGGGGACGAGCTGGAGGTGCTGCCGCCCGCCGGGACCTTCACCCCGGGCCCCGGCGGCCTGGACCGGGACCTCCTGCTGGTCGCGGGCGGCAGCGGGATCACCCCGGTGCTCTCCCTCGCCAAATCGGCGCTCGCCGCCGGCCGGGCCGGGATCGCCCTGGTGTACGCCAATCGGGACCCCGAGTCGGTGATCTTCCGCGACGAGCTGTGGGGGCTGGCCGAGGCGCATCCCGGGAGGCTGACCGTCATCCACTGGCTGGAGAGCCTCCAGGGACTGCCGACCGCGCCGCGGCTCGGCCCGCTCGTGGCCCCGTACGCCGGCCGCGAGGCCTACCTGTGCGGTCCGGGTCCGCTGATGGACGCCGCGGAGAGCGCGCTGCGCGCGGCCGGGGCGCTCCCGCGCGGGATCCACCGGGAGCGGTACTTCTCCCTGAGCGGCGATGTCTTCACGCCCCGCGCGCAGAGCCCCGCGCCGGAGGCCGCCACCGCGACCGCCGAGGTGGAGCTCGACGGCACCGAGCACACGGTCCCCTGGCCCGAGGGGACCCCGTTGCTCGACGCCCTGCTCGCCGCGGGCGTCCCGGCCCCGTACTCCTGCCGGGAGGGCGCGTGCAGCGCCTGCTGCTGCCGGGTCGTGGAAGGGAAGGTGACCATGGCCCGCAACGAGGTCCTGGACGAGGAGGATCTCGCCGAGGGCTACGTCCTGGCCTGCCAGGCAATGCGGCTCGGCGACCACGTCCGGATCACCTACGGGGGATAGGCCCGCCGGTTTCGACGGGGTCGGGTGTGCGGTGGGGCGTCCCCGCAGGGCGTCGAACTGGGCCACCCTCGGCCCACCGACCTCTGGAAACGTTTCTACGCCCGAGGAGACGCCCCGGCGCGCGCCCGGCCCCGGCGGAACCGGCCCGCTCGCGGGCCGCCGCCACCCTGTCCGGACACGAAGCGGGCCCGGCCCCCTGGCGGGAGGGTCGGGCCCAAGTCCTTGGTTCGTGCGTCGGGATATGACTACCCGCTACATCCACTCGCTGAACCGCAGCCAGCCCATCATGTTGTCCATCGCCTGCGCGGAAACGGCCGGTTCGAGGTCATGGCGCGGCGCCGCGGCCGCCCGCCCCGACCGCCCGGGCCCGTACAGCTCCCGCCACACCGCCCGCGCGCACGCGCTCACCGCGGGCGCCAACCGGGCCAGCTCGCGCTCCCCGCGGCCGGTGGAGACCGAGACGGCGGCCAGCGCGCGCCCCGCGCCCCGCAGCGGCGCCGCCACGCAGGAGATGCTCCGGAAGCTCTCCTCCCGGTCGTACGCCACCCCGCGTTCGCGGATCGCCGCCAGGTCGGCGCGCAGTGCGAGCGGCCGGATCAGGGTCCTGGGCGTGCGCGGCCGCAGCCCCTGCGCCAGGACGTGTTCCACCTCCGCCGGGTCGCTGAAGGCGAGGATCGCCTTGCCGGCGGCCGTGCAGTACGCCGGCATCCGGCCGCCGACCCGGGAGGGCACGGTGGTGGTGTCCGAGCCGCCGATCCGCTCCAGGCAGACCACCTCGGCCCCGTCCGGCACCGACAGGTGCACCAGCCGGCCGGTCTGCTCGTGCAGCGCGTGCAGCAGCGGGAGGGCGGCCCGGCGCAGCCGGTTGTGGTGGGAGGCGAGCGCGCCGAGCTCCAGCATGCGCATGCCCATCCGGTAGTCCCGGCCCTCGCGGTCCAGCCAGCGCAGCCGCACCAGCTGGTCGAGGATCCGGTGGGCGGAGGAGCGCGGGAGCCCGGAGCGGCGTACGACCTCGGTGAGCGAGAGCCGCGGCTGCGGACCCTCGAAGGCGCCCAGCACCCGCGCGGCCTTCTCCAGCAGCGACAGCGGTGCGAGCTCGGTGTCCATGACCTGGTCAAGCACGAGAAACCCCCTGGGTGAGGCGTTGGGGCGACCCTGCCACGGGCCCCCGGGCGGAGGGAAGGACCCGGCAGGATGTATTTCATTCAGTAATACTTCGAGTAGCTAGATGGGGGTGAAGCGGAGGCCCGGGGACGACCCGGGAAACGGCTTCCCACTCACCGGGAACGGCCCGTTCCACGCCCCCGACCCCCGGGCGTACGTTCACCGCACCCCGAAGCCGTCGACCCTGTCGACCCCGACCCGTCGACCCTGAGAAAGACATCTCACGGAGCTAAGCCGTCAAGCCGCTACTGCCAGAGAGGAGGGGAATGCCTGATGTTCGTCGAACAGCGTCTTGTGCTTGA
>NZ_JBHWJY010000150.1:0-9523 GCF_042731135.1 Streptomyces sp. NPDC059874 | reverse complement strand
CCGCCCAACCCCCCCCCCCCCGGGGGCACCCCCCCCCCCCCCCGCCGGCGTTTGCGCCCCGGGGTGGACCCGAGGGTCGAGATCCCGCCCGGGGGGACCATCCCGGCCTCGCCGGCGATTGAGGCGCGGGGCGGACCCGAGGGCCGAGACCCCGCCCGGGGACACCACCCCAGCCTCGCCGGCGATTGAGGCGCGGGGCGGAGCCGAGGGGCGAGATCCCGCCCGGGGGGACCATCCCAGCCCCGCCGGCGATTGAGGCGCGGGGTGTGGGGCGGAGCCCCACCGGTCGGGCCGTCAGCCCTGCTCGCGGTACGCCGCCGCCTCCTCCAGGTCCAGCCGCCGCAACAACGCCCGCAGCATCTCGTCGTCGATGCGCCGCAGGTCCCGCAGCGACACGAAGACCTCTCGCTCGGCTTCGATCATCTCGCGGGCCAGGCGCCGGTAGACGTCGTCCGCCGACTCCCCCGTCACCGGGTTGACCTCCCCCAGCCGCTCCCACACCGCGTTGCGCCGCCGCTCCAGCACCGTCCGCAGCCGGTCCGCCAGCGGCGGCGGCAGGGTGCTGTTCTCGGGCTGTTCCAGGAGCTCCGCCAGGCGGTCCTCCGCCGCCCGCGAGGCCTGGCTCTGTGCCTGCGCCTCGGCCAGGGTCTCCGCCTGTACGTCCTTCGGCGGCAGCTTGAGCATCCTGATCAGCGGCGGGAGGGTGAGGCCCTGGACGACCAGGGTGCCGATGACCGTGGTGAAGGTCAGGAAGAGGATCAGGTTCCGGTGCGGAACGGTGATCGGCACGGAGAACGCGATGGCCAGCGAGACCACTCCGCGCATCCCGGCCCAGCCGACGATCACCGGCGCCTTCCAGTCGGTGTCGGGCTCCCGCGCGCGGATCCGCTCGGAGAGCCTCGGCAGGAAGGTCGCCGGGAACACCCACACGAACCGGGCCACCACCACCGCGAGGAACACCGCGACCGCGTACCAGGCCGCGTGCAGGCCCTCGTACTCGCCCAGCCCCCTGAGGACCACCGGCAGTTGGAGCCCGATCAGCGCGAAGACCACCGACTCCAGGACGAAGGCGACCACCTTCCACACCGCCTCCTCCTGGAGCCGTGTCGCGAAGTCGACCTGCCAGTTCCGGTGCCCGAGGTACAGCGCGACGACGACCACCGCGAGCACCCCGGAGGCGTGCACCCGTTCGGCCGCCGCGTACGCCACGAAGGGGATCAGCAGCGACAGCGTGTTCTGGAGCAGCGGCTCCTTCAGCCGTTTGCGCAGCTGGTGGATCGGCACCATCAGCAGCAGGCCGACGCCGACCCCGCCCACCGAGGCCACCAGGAACTCCGCGATCCCGCCCGCCCAGCCGGCGCTCACGCCGACCGCGGCCGCCAGGGCCACCTTGTACGCGGTGATCGCGGTGGCGTCGTTGACCAGGGACTCGCCCTGGAGGATGGTCGTGATCCGGTTCGGCAGGCCCAGCTTGCGGGCGATCGCGGTGGCGGCGACCGCGTCGGGCGGCGCGATCACCGCGCCCAGCACCAGGGCGACCGGCAGCGAGAGGGCCGGCATCACGAGGTACGCCACGTAGCCGACGGCGAGCGTCGCGAAGAGCACGTAGCCGACCGACAGCATCGCGACGGGCCGCATGTTCGCCCGCAGGTCCAGGTACGAGCTGTCCACCGCGGCCGTGTGCAGCAGCGGCGGGAGCAGCAGCGGCAACACGATGTGCGGGTCGAGGGCGTACGAGGGCACGCCCGGGACGTACGCGGCCACCAGCCCCACCGCGACCAGCAGCAGCGGCGCCGGCACCGGCGTCCGGCGGGCCGCCCCCGCAACGGCGGCGCTGCCCGCGATGAGCGCCACCAGCGGCAATACCTCCATCGAAGATCCATCCTCAGTCGTCGCGCGCCCGCACCCTGGTCGTACGCTGGCCATCATGAGCGAGTGCACCCACGTTGCCGAACTGCCGCGCCCCGAGCCCATCCCCTCTGCCCAGACCTGCCCCGAATGTCTGGCGCTCGGCAGTCACCCGGTCCAGCTGCGGATGTGCCTGGCGTGCGGGCACGTGGGCTGCTGCGATTCCTCGCCGCACCGGCACGCGACGGCGCACCACCACGAGACCGGCCATCCGGTCATGCGGAGCTTCGAACCGGGCGAGACCTGGCGGTGGTGTTTTGTCGACGGTTCGATCGTCTGAGGCGGGGTAGGTCAACCCTCCGCCGGTTCCCCTGATTTGGGCCCCGCAGACCCCTAGCCACTGTGCGTACCCATGGGCTTACCATCAGTCACTGGGCAGCGGCATGGTCGGCCCGGGCGTTCCAGCGGGTGCCAGAGGGGGGCCGCGACACGATCGCCCGGATCGCGATAGCGTCACCGGCGAACAGAGCTCGTACCACCTTGGAGGTGAGGGTGTCCCAGATCGCAGGCGAGCCCGGGACCCAGGACTTCGTGGAAGTCCGGCTGCCCGCTGCGGGTGCCTACCTGTCGGTGCTGCGGACGGCCACGGCCGGTCTCGCGGCACGTTTGGACTTCACCCTCGACGAGATCGAGGACCTCCGCATCGCGGTGGACGAGGCCTGCGCGATCCTGCTCCAGCAGGCCGTGCCCGGCTCCGTCCTCAGCTGCGTCTTCCGCCTCATCGGGGATTCGCTGGAGGTGACCGTTTCGGCGCCGACCACCGACGGGCGCGCGCCGGAGCGTGACACGTTCGCGTGGACGGTCCTGTCGGCGCTGGCCGGCAAGGTCGAGGCCACGGTCGAGGAGAACCGGACGGTGAGCATCAGCCTCTACAAACAGCGCGGCGCGGGACCAGGCCCGGCGTGAGCGGCGGGGAGATCCCGGTGCGGGGCGGGGATCGGCCCCGGGTACGGCACGAGGTCGACGGCGGCATCCCGGAGCAGCAGCACGCCCGGCCGCACCCGGCTGAAGCGGATGCGGAAGACGGCTTTTTGGACTCGGCGGAGCGACGGGCGGGCCCTATGAGCGAGAACCAGCACGATCAAGCACAGCCACCGGAGGCCGCTGCCAAGCCCCCGGAGGAGGTCCAGGGCGGCATCGAGGTCCCCGAGGCACCGGCCCCGCCGGCGTTCCCGGTGACCCCGGCGCTGCCGGATCCGCGCGACCGCAGCGGCGCGCGGGCCCTCTTCTTCGAGCTGCGGGCGCTGCCCGACGGCTCGCCGGAGAAGGCCGAGCTGCGCAACCGCCTCGTACGGATGCACCTGCCGCTGGTGGAGCACCTGGCGCGGCGGTTCCGCAACCGCGGCGAGCCGCTCGACGACCTGACGCAGGTCGCGACGATCGGCCTGATCAAGTCGGTGGACCGGTTCGACCCGGACCGCGGGGTCGAGTTCTCCACGTACGCCACGCCCACGGTGGTCGGCGAGATCAAGCGCCACTTCCGTGACAAGGGCTGGGCGGTGCGGGTACCCCGGCGTCTTCAGGAGCTGCGGCTCTCGCTGACGACGGCCACGGCGGAACTGTCCCAGCAGCACGGCCGCTCCCCCACCGTGCACGAGCTGGCCGAGCGGCTGGGGATCTCCGAGGAGGAGGTGCTGGAGGGGCTGGAATCGGCCAATGCCTACAGCACGCTCTCGCTGGACGTCCCGGACACCGACGACGAGTCGCCGGCGGTCGCGGACACCCTGGGTGCGGAGGACGAGGCCCTGGAGGGCGTCGAGTACCGCGAGTCCCTCAAGCCGCTGCTGGAGGGACTGCCGCCGCGGGAGAAGCGGATCCTGCTGCTTCGGTTCTTCGGCAACATGACCCAGTCGCAGATCGCGCAGGAGGTCGGCATCTCCCAGATGCACGTCTCGCGCCTGCTGGCCCGCACCCTGGCCCAGCTCCGCGAGAAGCTGCTGGTCGAGGAGTAGGACGTACGGGTTATCGGGCCTGCTCGCCGGGCCCGATGCCGAGGGCTTCGGTCGCCGTGGGGTTCACCAGCAGCGCCCCGACGGCCACCGCGGCCAGCGCCAGCGCCACGGCGGCGACGATCATCGCGCCGCCCGTGCTGTACAGCGTGTACGCCACCGGCAGCGCCATCAGCTGGGTGATCAGCGCCGGGCCGCGGCTCCAGCGGCGGCCCAGGCGCAGGCCGCGCGCCCCGATCAGCGGCAGCGCGGCGAGCACGAGCAGGGTGATCCCGCCGGTCTCGGCCTGCTGCGGGGAGTCGGGGTCACCGGCGATGCCCACGAACAGCATGTAGACGCCGAGGCCGGCCAGCGCCAGGCCCTCCAGCGCGGTGAGCACGGCTGCGGCGGTCAGCCGCCGGGGCAGCGGGGCGGCGGGGGCGGGTGCGGCGGCGGGGGCCTTCTCGGGCTGCTTCTTACTCACCCCAGCAGGGTAGCGGCGCCCCCCGGAACGCTGAGGGGACGGGCAGTAGGGTCGGCATATGCGGGGGTGGGTAGGCTGGCGCTCATGCGTGCACTTCTCGTGGCCAACCCAGCAGCGACGACCACCAGCGCGCGCACGCGCGACGTCCTGACCCACGCCCTGGCCAGCGAGATGAAGCTGGAGGCGGTGTCCACCGAGTACCGGGGTCATGCCCGGGACCTGGGGCGCAAGGCCGCGCACGAGGGACTCGACCTCGTCGTCGCCCTGGGCGGAGACGGCACGGTCAACGAGGTGGTCAACGGACTGCTGCACGACGGGCCCGATCCGGAGCGGCTGCCCCGGCTCGCGGTGGTCCCCGGCGGCTCGACCAATGTGTTCGCCCGCGCGCTCGGCCTGCCCAACGACGCGGTCGAGGCGACCGGCGCCCTGCTGGACGCGCTGCGGGAGCAGCGCGAGCGGACGGTGGGCCTGGGCCTGGCGGCGGGCACCCCGGGCACGGAGGACGAATCGGTCCCGGCGCGCTGGTTCACGTTCTGCGCGGGCTTCGGTTTCGACGCGGGCGTGGTCGGCCGGGTCGAGCAGCAGCGGGAGCGCGGCAAGCGTTCGACGCACGCGCTGTACGTGCGACAGCTGATGCGGCAGTTCTGGGAGGAGCCCAATCGCCGGCACGGCACGGTCACCCTGGAGCGTCCCGGAGCGGATCCGGTGACGGATCTGGTGCTGTCGATAGTGTGCAATACCTCACCGTGGACGTATCTGGGGAATCGTCCGCTTTACGCCTCTCCGGAGGCGTCGTTCGATACCGCACTTGACGTATTGGCGCTGGACCGTTTGTCAACTCCGGCGGTCGCGCGGTACGCGACACAGCTCCTGACCTCGACTCCTGAGCGGGGTCCGCACGGCAAGCATGCGGTGTCTCTGCACGATCTGACCGACTTCACCTTGCATTCGAAGGTTCCACTCCCGTTCCAGATGGACGGCGATCACCTCGGGCTGCGCACCAGCGTTCGGTTCACAGGCGTACGCCGTGCACTGCGTGTGATTGTGTGAGTAGAAGGGGCCAAAGTCCTTTCACTCGAACGTTTACACGCTGGTCCACCCTCACGATGTAGGGCTGTGACCTACTAGACACCGACGAATCAAAAAAAACTTTCCGGAAGGGGTTGTATCCCCGTCCGAGGTTTGCGAATCTCTTCATGGCGATCGGGACAGCCCGCAGAACCCGGCACCCACACAGACCGCCAGAACCCCTCCACGAATCTCTGACTGATCACCCGGGAAACTGGGCGGTCGCCCTTCCCTCACGGGGGGATTCGTGAAAGCGTTCACATTCACAAGCAACCTGCCCGCAATACAAGGAGATGGAGCAGCCATGGACTGGCGTCACAACGCCGTTTGTCGTGAGGAAGACCCGGAACTCTTCTTCCCCATCGGCAACACCGGTCCTGCGCTGCTGCAGATCGAGGAAGCCAAGGCCGTCTGCCGCCGTTGCCCCGTCATGGAGCAGTGCCTGCAGTGGGCGCTCGAGTCCGGTCAGGACTCCGGCGTCTGGGGCGGTCTCAGCGAGGACGAGCGCCGCGCCATGAAGCGCCGCGCCGCTCGCAACCGGGCGCGCAACGCCAGCGCCTGACAACGACTTTCGAGCCTCGACGCGCAGCGCGTAGTACCCGTATAAGCGCTCAGCAACGTGCTCTTGAGCCCCGGACCGATCACCATTCGGTCCGGGGCTCAGTGCTGTCCGGGCCACGGTGATGCGGGGCCCCGTCACGTTGAGTGACGGGCCGGCCGCTACTTCTGCGGGCTGGACGGGATGTCGAGGACGACCTTCGTGCCGCGCGGCTCCGCCGCGACCATGTCGAAGGTGCCGCCCAGCTCGCCCTCCACGAGGGTCCGTACGATCTGCAGCCCGAGATTGCCGGCCCGCTGGGGGTCGAATCCCTCGGGCAGACCCCGGCCGTCGTCGAGCACGGTGATCAGCAGCCGCCCGTCCGCCCGGCCGGCGCCGGAGCGGACCGCCGACACCTCCACCGCGCCCCGCTCCCCATCGGCGAAGGCGTGCTCCAGGGCGTTCTGAAGGATCTCGGTCAGCACCATCGACAGCGGAGTGGCCACCTCCGCGTCCAGGATTCCGAAGCGGCCGGTGCGCCGGCAGTCCACCTTGCCCGGGGAGATCTCCGAGACCATCGCGATCACCCGGTCGGCGATCTCGTCGAACTCGACCCGCTCGTCCAGGTTCTGAGACAGCGTCTCGTGCACGATCGCGATCGAACCGACCCGGCGCACGGCCTCGTTGAGCGCCTCGCGGCCCTGCGGGGAATCCATCCGGCGGGACTGGAGCCGCAGCAGCGCCGCCACGGTCTGGAGGTTGTTCTTCACCCGGTGGTGGATCTCCCGGATGGTCGCGTCCTTCGTGATCAATTCACGTTCGCGACGGCGCAGTTCCGTGACATCGCGGCAGAGCACCAGGGAACCGATGCGGGTCCCCTTGGGCTTGAGCGGGATCGTGCGCAGCTGGATGACCCCGCCGTTGCCCTCCACCTCGGTCTCCCGGGGGGCCCAGCCGCTGGCGAGCTTGACGAGCGCCTCGTCCACCGCGCCGCGTGAGGGCGCGAGTTCGGCGGTGGTGTTGCCCAGGTGCTGGCCGACCAGGTCGGAGGCGAGGCCGAGCCGGTGGTAGGCGGAGAGCGCGTTCGGGGAGGCGTACGTGACCACGCCGTCGGCGTCGAGCCGGATCAGGCCGTCGCCGACACGCGGAGAGGCGTCCATGTCGACCTGCTGGCCGGGGAACGGGAAGGAACCCGCCGCGATCATCTGGGCCAGATCGGAGGCGGACTGGAGGTAGGTCAGCTCCAGCCGGCTCGGTGTACGCACAGTGAGCAGATTGGTGTTCCTGGCGATCACTCCGAGTACCCGGCCCTCGCGGCGGACGGGGATCGACTCGACGCGGACGGGCACCTCCTCGCGCCACTCCGGGTCGCCCTCGCGCACGATGCGGCCCTCGTCGAGCGCGGCGTCGAGCAGCGGACGGCGGCCGCGCGGCACCAGGTGGCCGACCATGTCGTCCTGGTACGAGGTCGGTCCCGTGTTCGGGCGCATCTGCGCGACCGAGACGTACCGGCTGCCGTCGAGGGTGGGGACCCAGAGCACGAGGTCCGCGAAGGAGAGGTCGGAGAGCAGCTGCCACTCGGAGACCAGCAGGTGGAGCCACTCCAGGTCGGTTTCACCGAGAGCGGTGTGCTGGCGTACGAGGTCGTTCATGGAGGGCACGTGGCGAGCGTACCCCGGGTACGCCGCATGACTTTCCCCACGACGGTACTCAGGAGTATCCAGGAGGGCCGCGGGCCGCGTACTGTTGGAGGAAGTGACGGGATTCATCCTCCCTTCATTGGATGGACAGATCTGAATGGTCTAGTCCACAATTGACTCAAAGCTTCCGCCCTCCCCGCACAGGAGGACGGATCGAGGTAAGCCGCGTGATCTGCCCTGACTGCGCAGGCACCTCTCACCGGCCGTGGGAACCGCACACCCATCGGCCGTAAGTACTCCGGGCTACGGTGCCGGACGGGTTGAGGGTCCCGTCCTGCACCGTGGCCCAGAGGAACGCTTCCTAGGCCGGCGGCCAGGCCAGCAGGGCCCGCGCCGCGACCGCCTCCAGCTCTTCCCGGGTCGCCCCGTCGCGCGACTGCTGGGACATCCCCTGAAGCACCGCCCCGGCATACCGGGCCAGCGCCCGCGCGTCCGTGTCCGCGGGCAGCACGCCGGTGGCCATGTCGGCCCGGATCCGACGCTCGAACAGCTCCAGGTTGGCGTTGCGCCGCTCGCGCAGGGCCTCGGCGACCTCGTCCGAGGTGGTGTTGACCGCGGCGCTGAGCACCATGCAGCCCGGCGGGTGGGCCGGGTCGGTGTAGATCTCGGCGGCCTCGCACAGGATGCGCTCCACGGCCGCTCGGGCCGTGGGCTCCTCGGCCAGCGCCACGCTCGCGAAGTCCCCGTAGCGGCCGCCGTAGACCACCACGACCTCGTCGAAGAGCTTGCGCTTGTCGCCGAAGGCCGCGTAGAGGCTGGGCGCGCCGATGCCGAGCGAGGCGGTCAGATCGGAGATCGAGGTCGCCTCGTAGCCGCGCTCCCAGAAGGCGAGCATGGCCTTGTCGAGGGCGGCCTCACGGTCGAAGGAGCGGGGCCTGCCGCGCTGTCCGGTCACCATGCGCCGATTCTATAGCGGGCGCTACGGAATCTGATACGGTCCTTTCTGTAGCGACCACTAGCGAATGGCGAAGGGGGGCGCGTCATGGGCGTGCTCAAGGGGAAGACGGCACTGGTCACGGGCGGCAGCCGGGGCATCGGGCGGGCCGTCGCGGAGCGGCTGGCGCGGGACGGCGCGCTGGTGGCGGTGCACTACGGACGCGACGAGGCGGCGGCGAAGGAGACGGTGGCCGCGATCGAGGCGGCCGGCGGGGCGGCCTTCGCGATCCGGGCGGAGCTCGGCGTGCCGGGCGACGCGCGGGCGCTGTGGGCGGCGTACGAGGCCCATCCCGCGCACACGGAGGGCGTGGACGTCCTGGTCAACAACGCGGGGGCGGCGACCTTCGCGGGCATCGAGGAGACCGACGAGGAGGCGTACGACCGGACGCTGGCCCTCAACGCCAAGGCGCCGTTCTTCGTGATCAAGTACGGGCTGGCGCGGCTGCGGGACGGGGGCCGGATCGTGAACGTGACCGGCACCCCCGACCTCGCCATGCCGGCGATCCTGGCCACGGCCACGGCGAAGGGCGCGACGAACGCGCTGACCCGGTCGCTCGCCGCCGAGCTCGCGCCGCGCGGGATCACGGTGAACTCGGTCGGCCCCGGCATCACCGGGACCGACCTGAACGCGGGCCTCCTCGCGGACCCCGCGACCCGGGCCCACCTGGCCTCCCGCTCGGTCTTCCACCGGATCGGCACGTCGGAGGAGGTCGCGGACGTTGTGGCCTTCCTGGCCTCCCCGGACGCCCGCTGGCTCACAGGCCAACACCTGAACGCCACGGGCGGCCTCCAACTGGCCCTGACCTGACCCACCCGCCGCCACCGGCTGCCCGGCGCGCCTCAAAGATCCGGGGCTCCGCCCCGTACCCCGCGCCTCAAACGCCGGCGGGGCTGGATTTTGCGCTCGCGGCGCCTCAACGGGACGGGGAATGCCCTGCGGGTCCAGCCTCGCCGGCGTTTG
>NZ_JBHWJY010000149.1:0-10186 GCF_042731135.1 Streptomyces sp. NPDC059874 | reverse complement strand
CGGTGTCCCTCCGGGGCGTCTCCTCGTCCTCGCGCACTGAGGGTCATCCGGGCTGCTGAGCCATGGTTGCGCGCTCGTCCTGCGGGGACGCCCCGCAGTGCCCCCGCTCCCCCCGACGACCAAAACCCCGCCCACGCGGGTCGGGAGCGTGCAGTGCCCCCTGCTCTTCCGTCAGCCAAGCCCGCACCCCTGGGCGGGAGCGTGCCGTTGGGGTGGGGACACGCCGGAGTGTCCCCGCAGGACGAGCGCGCAACCACCCTCACTTGTCGAAGCACCTGCCAAGTGCGCGAGGACGAGGAGATGCTCCGGCGGGGCACCGCCCCAACCCAGGGCGATCCCGGCCCAGGAAAATCCAGCCTCGCCGGCGATTGAGGCGCGGGGTCCGGGGCAGAGCCCCGGCAGCGAAGCCGCCCCGACCAGGCCGGTCCCGGCCAGGGGACAACCCCAGCCCCGCCGGGAGGCACGCGGCGCCGCACAGGCCGGGCCGGTCCCGGCCAGGGGGCAAAGCCGGCCCCGCCGGGAGGCACGCGGTGGAGTCTGCCGGTTCGGGGAGGGCTACGGGCGGCCCGTGATGACGGCGGTCAGGGTCGTGCCGCGGGGGAACGCGCCGGCCGCGGTGAGGTCGGTCAGCGCCCACAGCAGCTTGGCGACGTAGATCCGCTCCGCCGAGACGCCGTGCCGCCGCTCGAAGTCGGCGGCGAAGGCGTCCAGTTCGGCGGGCACACGGGCGTAGCCGCCGTGGTCGTACCCCTCGGCCAGGCTCCAGGCGCCGGCCGGCCCTCCGAAGGCGGCCGCCTGGAGGGAACGTATCTCCGCGTCCAGGAAGCCGCCCGCCAGCACCGGCACGCCCAGCGCCCGCTGCCCGGGGTCCAGTCCGGCGGCCAGTCCGGCCAGGGTGCCGCCGGTCCCGCAGGCCACGGCGACCACATCGGCCGCACCCCGCAGCTCGCGGCCCAGCTCGGCGCAGCCGTGCAGGGCGAGGGCATTGCTCCCGCCCTCGGGGACCACGTACGAGCCCTCCGCCCCGGCCTCGCTCACCAGCCGCGCCAGCACCTCCGGCTCGCCCTTGCGCCGGTACTCCGGCCGGGAGACGAAGTGCAGCCGCATTCCGTCGGCCGCGCACCGGGCCAGCGAGTCGTTGAGCGGCCGCCCGGCCAGCTCGTGCCCGCGCACGACCCCGACGGTCCCCATGCCGAGCAGCCGCCCGGCCGCGGCGGTGGCCCGCAGGTGGTTCGAGTAGGCCCCGCCGAAGGTGACGAGCTCGGAGTGCCCCGCCTCTACCGCGGCCCGCAGATTGGGGGCGAGCTTGCGCCACTTGTTCCCGGGCAGCTCGGGATGGACGAGGTCGTCCCGCTTGAGCAGCAGCCGCACCCCCCGCGCGTCGAACCGCTCGTCCGCCACCTCGACGAGCGGGGACGGCGGACGCGGCAGCAGTTCGGGGTGGGTCACCAGGCCATTGTCCCCGGTGTTACTTCAGGCGCTCCTCGACGCGGTCGCGCAGGGAGTTCATCGTGAAGCCCTTGGGGTCGATCTTGCCCGGTTGCCATTCCAGGTGGCCGATGACCGAGCGGGCCGTCCACCCGTGGACCCGGCAGATCGCCGCCGCGGCGCGGGTGATGGCTTCCAGTTGGACCGCCGGCCAGGGGTCCTCGCCGTCGCCGAGGTTCTCGCACTCGAAGCCGTAGAAGTGGCGGTTGCCGTCGGTGTCCGCCCGGTCGTCCGGCGGGAGGCGCTTCTCCGCGATCACCGCCGCCAGGACGTCGTGGTCCCCGGCGCCCGCGTGGTTGGCGCGGCCGTAGCCGACGAGGTGGACGCGGCCGTCCTTGGCGATCACGCCGTGGCAGAGCGGGCCGGGGAGGGCCGAGTGGCCCTCGCGGCAGAGCTGGACGGTGTGCGGGGTGCCGTGCGTGACGGTGTGGTGGATCATCACCCCGTGCACCGGGCCCCAGGGGCCCTTGTGGTTGCGGTTGTGGGTGCGCCAGGCGCCGACTTCGACGACGGTCAGGCCCTCGTCCCGCAATGCGTCGATGAACCGGTCCGCGGACATGGGTGCGGCCATGACCGCCTCCTTTACGGTGCGTGTGCGTATCGTCACGTTCCGGTTTAGTGGAAGCGGCCGTTCCGGGGCTAGGGCGTGATCCGGCCACCCGTCACGCGGAAGCCAGCCACAGGTCCGGGCCGAACACCTCGTAGTGGATGTCGGCGGCCGGCACGCCCTTGGCGAGCAGTTGCTCGCGCACCGCCCGCATGAAGGGGAGCGGGCCGCAGAGGTAGGCCTTGGTGCCGGGGGCGACGGGGACGGCTCCGAGGTCCATGTGGCCGGTGTGGTGGCCGGGTTCGGCCGACTCCTCGTACCAGAAGTGGGCGGAGGCGTCCGCGAGCTTGTGGGTCAGGGCCCGGTGGTCGCCCCGCAGTGGGTGGTCGGCGGGGGAGCGGTCCGCGTGCAGCACGGTGACCGGCGCGGTGTGCGCGGTGTCGGCCAGGTGCTCCAGCATCGAGAGCATCGGGGTGCAGCCGATGCCGGCGGAGGCGAGCAGGACCGGTGCGTTGGAGTCCCGCAGGGTCAGGTCGCCGTACGGGGCCGAGACGCGCAGGGTGTCGCCGACCTGGACCCGGGCGTGCAGGTGGCCCGAGACCTCGCCGTCGGGGCCCGCCGCGGCCGGGCCGTGGACCCGCTTGACGGTGATCGCGCGGACCGCGGAGCCGGGGGAGGTGGAGAGGCTGTACTGGCGGATCTGGCGGGCGCCGTCCGGGAGTTCGACCTGGACGGAGACGTACTGGCCGGGCTTGTAGGAGGGGGCCGGGGCGCCGTCGGCCGGAGCGAGCTGGAAGGTGGTGCAGTCCGCCGTCTCCTCGACGCGGGCGGCGACCGTCCACTCGCGCCAGACGTCGCCCGCGAGCACCTGCCGCTCGGCGTAGAGGCGCTCCTCGATGGTGACGAGGGCGTTCGCCATCAGCCAGTAGACCTCGTCCCAGGCCTCCGCGACCTCGGGGGTGACGGCCTCGCCGAGGATCTCCACGATGGCCTCGAAGAGGTACTTGTGGACGATCGGGTACTGCTCGCGGGTGACGCCGAGCGAGGCGTGCTTGTGGGCGATGCGGTTCAGCATCACGTCGGGACGGATGTCGGGATGCGCGACGAGGTGGGTCGCGAAGGCCGCGATGGAGCCGGCGAGGGCCTGCTTCTGGAGGCCGGCGTTCTGGTTGCCCCGGTTGAACAGGTCGCGGATCAGCTCCGGGTGGGCCGCGAACAGCTTGCCGTAGAAGAGCTCCGTGATGTCGCCGATCGCGGCTCCGACGGCGGGCAGGGTGGCTCGTACGGTCGCCGTCGACTTCTCGGAAAGCATCGGGACTCCTCGCGTGTGGGTGGTGCAGGGGTGGAACTAATTGGTATCTGAGATGCGCATTTTTGGGCCGAAAAAAGGTCCGCCGCGGTGCGGACCCTGTCAGGTTGAGCCTAAGTGGCCCGGTGGTGGGCGGAAATCGGCCATCCGGCCCGGATCGTCAGGGCCTTTCGGCCCCCGTCGGCGGCCGGCCCGAAATGCCCAGCAGCAGCGGGCCGGTCGGGGCCGCCACCAGGTCGTTCACCGTCAACGGGTCCAGCGAGGCGAAGAACGCCTCCTGGGCGCGGCGCAATGCGCCGCGCAGCACGCAGGCGGCGCGCAGCGGGCAGGGCGTGGTGCGGTCGCAGTCCACGACGTCGCCCGGGCCCTCCAGTTCGCGGACCACCCCGCCCACCGAGGCGGCGCGCCCGGCCGGGGTCAGGGCGAGCCCGCCACCGCGACCGCGCCGGGCCTCGACCAGGCCGAGGTGCTGCAGCCTGGCGACCACTTTGGCCGTGTGGGTGTACGGGACCCGCATGGTCGCCGCCACGTCGCGCGTGGTGGGGAGGTCCGTCTCCGCGACGGCCAGGCGCATCAGGACGCGCAGGGCCAGGTCGGTGAATCGGGTGAGCCGCATGTCTCGACCGTAGAAAACTTGCATCCTCAATGCAAATTAATGGCCGGAAGTGGTGGGCGCCGAGGGGCTCGTGAGGCCCGTGGGGCAGGAGTGGGCCTCAAAGCCTGCCCCGCACCCGGACGGAGTAGTCCCACCCTTTTGTGTAATGGTCCCACCACGCTACGTAATGAAAGGCTGAGTCCCGCAGATCCATGGAGTGATCGAAAGGGAAATTCATGTCGGTCCAGGCAGGTTCCGAATCCGAGGCCCAGACGCCGCAGCGCAGTCTCGGGACATCGGCCGCGCGGAACTTGGCAACCACGACCAAGTCCGCGCCGCAGATGCAGGAGATCACCTCGCGGTGGCTCCTGAAGATGCTCCCGTGGGTCTCGGTGCAGGGCGGTACCTACCGCGTCAACCGCCGGCTCAGCTACTCCGTCGGCAACGGCGTCGTCGAGTTCATCAAGACCGGGACCCAGGTCCAGGTCATCCCCGCCGAGCTCGGCGAGCTCCCGCTCCTGCGCGACTACGAGGACGAGGAAGTACTCGCCGAACTCGCCCGGCGGTGCCGCCAGATCGACTTCGAGCCCGGCCAGGAGCTCACCTCCTTCGGGAGCCCCTCGGACCAGGTGTTCCTCCTCGCCCACGGCCGCATCGACCACGTCGGCCCCGGCCCCTACGGCGACGACGCCGTCCTGCAGACCGTCGCCGACGGCGCCTTCTTCGGCGAGGACTCCCTCGTCGATGAAGAATCGATTTGGGAGTACACCGCCCGCGCCGCCACCGCCGGCACCGCCCTGGTCCTGACCCGCCAGGACTTCCGACTGCTCGCCGACCGCGTCGACTCGCTGCGCGAGCACGTGGAGCGCGTACGGACCATGCCCGCGCAGCACACCAACAAGTACGGCGAGGCCGCGATCGACCTCTCCGCCGGCCACCAGGGCGAGGCCGTGCTCCCCGGCACCTTCGTGGACTACGAGGCCCGCCCGCGCGAGTACGAACTCTCCATCGCGCAAACGGTCCTGCGGGTGCACACGCGCGTCGCCGACCTGTACAACCAGCCGATGAACCAGACCGAGCAGCAGTTGCGGCTCACGGTCGAGGCGCTGCGCGAGCGCCAGGAGCACGAGATGCTCAACAACCCCGACTTCGGCCTGCTCCACAACGCCGACTACGACCAGCGCATCCAACCCCACGACGGCGCTCCCAGCCCCGACGACATGGACCAGCTGCTCAGCATGCGGCGCGGCTCCAAGCTCTTCCTCGCCCACCCCAAGGCGATCGCCGCCTTCGGCCGCGAGTGCAACAAGCGCGGGCTGTACCCGGAGTCCGTGGAGATCGACGGCCACCGCGTGCCGTCCTGGCGCGGGGTGCCGATCTTCCCGAGCAGCAAGATCCCGATCAGTGACGCCCGCACCACGTCCATCCTCTGCATGCGCACCGGCGAGGACGAGCAGGGCGTGATCGGCCTGCACCAGCCGGGCATCCCGGACGAGATCGAGCCGAGCCTGTCGGTGCGCTTCATGGGCATCAGCGAGCAGGCGATCATCTCCTACCTGGTCACCGCCTACTTCTCCGCCGCCGTGCTGGTTCCGGACGCGCTCGGCGTCCTGGAGAACGTCGAGATCGGCCGCTGGCGCTGAGCGCCGGGAACGCCATGGGCACCGCCCTGACCACCGGCGAGGGACAGGAAGCCGCCGCCCTGCTGGAACGGACGAGAGAAACGGTTAACCCGCAGCTGCGCCGGACGGTCGAGAGCCTGCCCGGTTCGATGCGGCGGGTCGCGATGTACCACTTCGGCTGGGAGCACGCGGACGGCACCCCGGCCGCGGGCACCACGGGGAAGGCCATCCGGCCGGCCCTGGTCCTGGCAGCCGCCCAGGCCCTGCGGGGCCCGGACGGCCAAGTGGACGACGCCGTACGGGCGGCGGCGGTCGCCGTCGAGTTGGCGCACAACTTCACGCTGCTCCACGACGACGTCATCGACCGGGACGTCCAGCGGCGCGGCCGGGACACGGCCTGGACCGTCTTCGGGACACCGGACGCGATCATCACGGGCGACGCCATGATGGCGCTGGCGCTGCGGCTGCTCGCCGAGGACCCGCACCCGGCCGCCGCGGAGGCCTCGGCCCGCCTCACGGCCTGTGTCATCGAGCTGTGCGCGGGCCAGCAGGCCGACTGCGCGTTCGAGCAGCGTCCGCGCGTCTCGCTCGACGAGTGCCTCGCCATGGCCACCGCCAAGACCGGGGCTTTGCTCGGCTGCGCGTGCGCCCTGGGCGCGCTGTACGCGGGGGCCGGGCCGGAGGAGGTCGAGGCGATGGACGCCTTCGGCCGGGAGGCCGGGCTGGCCTTCCAGCTGATCGACGACCTGATCGGCATCTGGGGGGATCCGGGGCACACCGGCAAGCCCGCCGGGGCCGATCTGATCGCCCGCAAGAAGTCCCTCCCGGTCGTGGCCGCCCTCACCTCGGGCACCGCGGCGGGGGAGGAGCTGGCCGCCCTGTACGCGGGTCCCATGACCGGGGACGACGTACGCAGGGCCGCCGAGGCGGTGGACCGGGCCGGCGGGCGCGACTGGGCCCAGGCCCATGCCGCCGACCGGATGGGCCGGGCCGTCCAGCAGCTGTCCCGGGCCGTTCCGGACCTCGCGGCGGCGGGCGGGCTGCTGGCGCTGGCCGAGTTCGTGACGCGCCGCACGCGGTGAGCACGTAGACGGTGGGCGGGGAAGGCCCGTTCCGGCGCCGCATGGTGCCGGAACGGGCCTTTCTGCGCAGGTGGGTCAACTCTAGGATCACTCAAGGTCGTTGAAGCTTGAGTGAAGGGTGTGACCAGTGGCACTGGAGATACGTCAGGCGGATCAGTCGGACCGGGACGCGGTGGCGCGGCTGCTCGACGAGGCCTTCCGCACCGACCCGGTGAGCAGCTGGGTCTTCCCGGATCCCGAGCACCGGGCCGCCGTGCACGGCAAGTTCCTCGGGGTCTTCGTGGACGTGGCGCTCGCCGAGGGTCGGATCGACTACGCCGTGGACGGCTCGGCGGCCGCGCTCTGGCTGCGGATCCCGGCGGGGGAGCCGGAGGGCGAGGACGAGATCCCGGCGAAGATGCGGGCCGTGGCCGACCCGGACAACGAGCGGTGCGAGCTGGTCGGCCGGCTGACGGGCGCGGTGCACCCCACCGGGGAGGAGCACGAGTACCTGCTGATGATCGCCGTCGCCCCCGGCCGACAGGGGGAGGGGCTGGGCACCGCGCTGATCCGGCCCGTGCTGGAGCGCTGCGACCGCGAGGGCGTGGCGGCGTACCTGGAGGCGAGCAGCGAGCGCAGCATGGGGCTCTATGAGCGACTGGGCTGGGAGTTCACGGGCGAGGCGGTACGGCTGCCGGACGGGCCGCCGATGTGGCCGATGTGGCGCAAGCCGCGGTCGTAGAACGGATAGGGCTTGCGTAACCACTACAGCTGAAGTACTTTACTCGACGTGCCCCGGTGCGGCGGCACTGTCAAACGGAAGAGACTCGCTTGCGCAAGCTCACGTACTTCATCGCCACCACGGTCGACGGCTTCATCGGAGCCCCGGACGGCGACGCCGACTTCATCTACGCCTTCCTCGACCCCGAGTTCATCGACCACCTGAAGGCCGAGTACCCGGAGACCATCGCCGCCGCGGGACGCGCGCAGTTCGGGATCGAGGACGCCGCGCCCAAGCGCTTCGACGCGGTGATCATGGGGCGCAGGACCTACGAGCCGGGCTTGAAGGCCGGCATGACCAGCCCGTACGGCCACATGCGCGAGCAGTACGTCGTCTCGCGCTCCCTCGCCGAGGCGCCGGACCCGCAGGTGCAGCTGATCAGCGGGGACCTCGCCGCCAAGGTCCGCGAGCTCAAGGCGCAGGACGGCCTCGACATCTGGCTGTGCGGCGGCGCCGACCTGGCGACCCAGCTGGCCGACGAGATCGACGAGTACGTCGTCAAGACGTACCCGGTGGTCGTGGGGACCGGCATGCCGATGTCCCGGACCGGATTCGGAGTGCGCCCGCTGGAGCTGACCGGCTGCACCGCCCTCGGCGGCGGCCAGGTCATCACCTCGTACGCCGTCAAGCGCTGATCCCGCGCGGCCCCTCCGATTCCGACAGAACGTGGGAAACCGGCCTACCGTAGAGATATGGCCGGTGAACAGCAGCAGCACCCGCGCGAGACGATCGCCCCGCACGCCGGGCACGAGCGGCACACGTGCCCGGCCTGCGGGAGCCCCGTCGAGACGGTGCTCAGGCGACGCAAGTCCCTGGGGATCTTCATTCCGGAATGGGTTCCGGGTCCCTGTCGGAACCCGGAGTGCCCGCGGTACGTTCCCCCGGAGACCTAGCGGGTCAGCCCTTCGCCCCCATCCCGGAGGCGACGAGGCCGTTGGCCCACAGTTGGTTCACGCGCGCCCGCTCGGTGCTGTTCGGGGTCGCGTTCTGGCACGAGGTGCCCGGGCCGCCGCCCGACATCAGTTCGCTGCACGGACCCGAGTAGTGGTCCGGCAGGCCCAGGACGTGGCCGGTCTCGTGTGAGGTCACCCGGGTGGAGTTGTAGATCTGGTTCTGCCGGTAGTCGAGGAAGATGTAGCCCCTGCCGTGCCCGTCCGTGCTCGCGTACGAGCCGCGCGAGTCATTGCCCTCCCGGTACGAGAAGTTCCCGCCGGAGGACACCTCCTGCAGCTTGACGTTGGTCACCGAGCTGTTCCATATCTGGGTGGAACGGGCGATCTGGGTGCGGAAGCTCGGCGCGTTGCGGGTGTTGTACGTGACCGTCACGGCCAGCACGCCGGGGTTCGCGGCGCGCTGCTCGGCGACCGAGCGCTGAACGGCCTCGAAGAAGGCGCGGTTCGCGGCCTCGTTCTCCTGTGAGCGCTCGTAGGCGGCGTAGGTGGCCGCGTTGCCGGCGGGGGCGGCGCTGGCCGTGGGGGCGATGGTGCCGAGGGCGGCGGCGAGGCCGAGGCCGAGGCCTGCGGCGCCGGTCAGCGCGGCTTTGCGGGAGTGGCGCATGTGGGGGAGCTCCTACTCGTCCGGTGCGGTGGGGGGTGGTGGTTCGGTACCGGAGTCTGCGGGAGCGGAAGCGGGCGGCGGATGATGTCAGCCGCCGATAACACGGGGTTATCGGGAACTTTCGGCACGTCAACATCCTTGAGAATGGCGGGATTCGGCGGCCTGTTGGTGGCTGGTGCGGTTCGCCCGGCCAGGCCTACCCTCTGGGGCATGGAGCTTGAGGTCAGGCACCTGCGGGCGCTCTGCGCCATCGCCGACGCCGGCAGTCTGCACAAGGCCGCCCGGCAACTCGGCGTGAGCCAGCCCGCCCTGACGACTCAATTGCGCCGCATCGAACGGGCCCTGGAGGGCGAACTGTTCCTGCGCGAGCGCACCGGCTGCCGACCCACCCCCTTCGGCCGAACGGTCCTCGGCCGGGCCCGGCCGCTGCTCGCCGAGATGGCCGCGCTGGTCGCGGAGGCCCGGGCTCAGGCCCACGGGCCCCGGCTGCGCATCGGCTCCACCGCCAGCCGGGCCCTGCCGGGGTGGCTGCGCCGGCTGCACGGGCGACTGCCCGATACCGAGACCTCGCTGGTGGTGGACGTCTCCGCCAACGCGCTGCTGAGGATGGTGGCTTCGGGGCAGCTGGACGTGGCGTTCGTACACGAGGTGGAGGGCAGCCCGCTGACCGTGCCCGCGGGGTTGCAGGTACGGGTGCTGATGGAGCGGGAGCCGCAGTTCGTGTCGATGTCCCGGGACCATCCGGCCGCGCGGTCGTCCGTGGTGGAGTTACGGGACCTGGCCGGGGACCGGTGGACGGTGGACCCCTCGGTGGACGGCGAATGGGACGGGCTGCGGCGGGTGTTCGCGGGAGCCGGGCTCGACCCGCCGGTGCTGCACGCGGACTACCACACGGCGACCTCGCTGATCGTCTCCGGCGAGGCGGTGGCGCCCTGCCAGCCGACGTCCGGGCCGCGGGACGACATGGCGATCAGGCCGCTGTCCGGGGACCCCCTCGCGGTGCGGCTCCTGCTGGCGACCCGGCCGGGGGCCCACGCGGAGGTCTACGCGGACCTCCGCGCGGCGTACCGCGAGGCCGCGCTGCGTGCCGCGCCGTACCGCCGGTGGCTGCACGACCGGGGGAGCCCGCTGCTGGCCGCGTGATCCCAGCGGGCTCGCCGCCGCTGCTGGGGCTCCGCCCCAGACCCCGCGCCTCAATCGCCGGCGAGGCTGGATGTTCCAGCCCC
>NZ_JBHWJY010000148.1:0-10264 GCF_042731135.1 Streptomyces sp. NPDC059874 | reverse complement strand
CGGCTGGATTGCCCGCAGGGCAATTCCAGCCCCGCCGGCGTTTGAGGCGCGGGTCTGGGCGGAGCCCAGGGTGCCGCGCAGCGGCACATCCAGCCTCGCCGGCGAGGCCTCGGTCAGGCCAGCCACACCGGCAGCGGGCGTACGGCTTCGCGGAGCGCAGCGGCGACAGCCCGGAACTCCTCCTGGCGGGCCGTGCCGGTCCGCATGGCCAACGCGATCCGCCGCGACGGCGCCGGTTCGGCGAAGTACCCGGTGGCCAGGTATTCGTTGCGGGCGGTCTCCAGCCGCAGGGCGGTACGCGGCAGCAGCGTCACTCCGAGTCCCCCTGCGACCAGTTGTACGAGGGTGGACAGCCCGGCGGCGGTCGTGGTGACGTCCGCGCCCGAGGTGCGCCCCGCCTCGCGGCAGATGTCGAGGGCCTGGTCGCGCAGGCAGTGCCCCTCGTCCAGCAGCAGCAGTTGCAGGCCGCGCAGTTCCTCCAGCGGAATGTCCCGCCGCCCGGCCAGGTCGTGCTCCCGCGGCGCCAGCAGGACGAAGTCCTCGTCGAAGAGCGGGAGTTCGGTGACCCCGGGAACCCCCAGCGGCACCGCCAGCAGGAGCAGGTCGAGCCGCCCGCCGGCCAGCCCGTCCAGCAGCGAGGACGTCTGCTCCTCGTGCACCTGGAGGTCCATCCCGGGGTAGCGCCGGTGGAAGAGGCCGAGCACGGTCGGCAGCAGGTACGGCGCCACCGTGGGGATGACCCCGAGCCGCAGCACCCCGGTGAACGGCGCGCGCACGGCCTCGGCCTCCTCCAGCAGCCCACCCATCGCGTCGAGCACCACCTGGGCCCGGGCCGCGATCCGCTCCCCCGCCGGGGAGAGCAGCACCTTGCGGGTGGTTCGCTCCAGCAGCTGCACGCCGAGGGCCTCCTCCAGGGCGGAGACGGCTCCGGAGAGCGCCGGCTGGCTCATGCCGATCGCCGCGGCGGCATCCCTGAAGTGCAGGTGCTCGGCGACCGCCGCGAAGGCGCGCAGCTGCGCGAGCGTCGGCTGCTTCGGTTGCTTCAGTTGCTTCGCCTGCTTCGCCTGCTTCGTTCCCCTACTACCCACAGCCACTGATAGGTACCTCCGATCACCTGCCGCAAGAGTAGCTATTTCTTTAATCAATGCAGGTGTGTCAGCATGTGAGATCCGTCCAACCCCCTCGGAAATCCCCCAAAAGGGGCACTTTCCATTCCGTAAGGAGAGCGCGTGCTCACTGTCGGCGACCAGTTCCCCACCTTCGACCTGACCGCATGCGTCTCGCTTGAAGCCGGCAGCGAGTTCGCGCAGATCGACCACAAGACGTACGAGGGCAAGTGGAAGGTCGTCTTCGCCTGGCCGCTCGACTTCACCTTCGTCTGCCCGACGGAGATCGCCGCCTTCGGCAAGCTGAACGAGGAGTTCGCCGACCGCGACGCGCAGGTCCTCGGCTTCTCGCTCGACTCCGAGTACGTGCACCACGCCTGGCGCAAGGACCACGCCGACCTGCGTGACCTGCCCTTCCCGATGATGTCCGACATCAAGCGCGAGCTCTCCGCCGACCTCGGCATCCTGGGCGAGGACGGCCTGCCGATGCGCGCCGTGTTCATCGTCGACCCGAACAACGAGATCCAGTTCTCGATGGTGACCGCCGGCTCCGTGGGCCGTAACCCCAAGGAGGTCCTGCGGGTCCTCGACGCCCTGCAGACCGACGAGCTGTGCCCCTGCAACTGGAACAAGGGCGAGAGCACCCTCGACGCCGGCGCCCTGCTGGCCGGTGAGTGACGGATGTCCCTCGACTCCCTCAAGTCCGCCATACCGGACTTCGCCAAGGACCTGAAGCTGAACCTCGGTTCGGTCATCGGGAACCAGGACACCCTCACGCAGCAGCAGCTGTGGGGCACCGTACTGTCCTGCGCGATCGCCGCCCGCTCCCCGCGCGTCCTGCGTGAGCTGGAGCCGGAGGCGAAGGCGGCCCTGTCGCCGGAGGCGTACACCGCCGCCAAGTCCGCCGCCGCGGTCATGGCGATGAACAACGTCTTCTACCGCACCCGCCACCTGCTCTCCGACCCGGAGTACAACAGCCTGCGCGCGGGCCTGCGGATGAACGTCATCGGCAACCCGGGCGTGGAGAAGGTCGACTTCGAGCTGTGGTCGCTCGCGGTCTCCGCGATCAACGGCTGCGGCCAGTGCCTGGACTCGCACGAGCAGGTCCTGCGCAAGCACGGCCTCGACCGCGAGACGGTCCAGGAAGCCTTCAAGATCGCCTCGGTGATCCAGGCCGTCGCCGTCACCCTCGACGCGGAAGCGGCCCTGGCCGCCGAGTAGTCACCCGTACGAAGACCAACAGGGCCCCCGCAGCCGTCACCGGCGGCGGGGGCCCTGCCCGTTCACTTCTTCTTCAGCGCCACCAGCAGAGCCCGCATGTCCTCGATCGCCGCCGACGCCAACGCGTCGGTGTCGGCATCGGCGCCCCCCTCGTCCCCCATCCAGTTGACGGTGATCGTGAGGACCACTCCGCCGTCGAGTACCTGGAGCCTGGACGCGCGCATGTATCCGTGGAGCAGCGCCCGCTCCCCCAGCTCGGGGATCTCCGCCACCTCGTCGATCTCCGGGCCGAGGAGCAGATCGCGGTCGAGGCCGGCCCCGAACTCCGGCCCGGGATCGGACTTCTTGTGCAGTTCGACCTGCACCTGGCCGTAGTAGGCGAGCTTGCCGTCGGGCTCCCGGGGGCCGGACCACTCCCCGTTGAACTCGCAGGTGGCCCAGTCCAGGGCGGGGCTCTCCGCATGCCGGGGCTCCCTCTGCGCAAGGGGCCCGGTCACCTTGGCGAGCATCGCCAGCGGCGCCTCCCGGCACAGGTCCTCGGAGTGCCGGTACGAGATCCTCGGCGCCGTGGTGAATCGATCCTGCGCGGCCGGCACGCCCGCCCACACCGCCGAGGCCACCACGGCCCCGCCGAGCGCCCACAGCCAGGGCCGCGGCCGGCGCGGCAAGGGCTCGGGCGCCACCGCCTCCTCGGCCGGGTGGCCCGCGCCGCGCCACTCACCGTCGAGCTCGGGCTCCCCGATCACGCCTGCGGCCCCTCCCCACGGCCGATGGCCGTCGAGCCGTGCGGCGCCGGGCCGACCGGGGCGGCGGTCGGGTGGAGTTGCTCGCGCGAGTACGCCCGCAGGTAGCCCACCGCCGTGTTGGTGACGGCGACCAGCGGTACCGCGACCACGGCTCCGCCGATGCCCGCGATCATCCCGCCGGCGGCCACCGACAGCACCACCGCGAGCGGGTGGACCCGTACCGCCCGGCCCAGGATGAAGGGCTGGAGCACGTGCCCCTCGATCTGCTGCACCGCGAGCACCACGGCCAGCACCGCGAGGGCGACGACCGGGCCCTGCGTCACGAGCGCCACGACCACCGCGAGGGCGCCCGAGATCACCGCGCCGACGAGCGGGATGAAGGCGAACAGGAAGATGAAGACGGCGAGCGGCACGGCCATCGTCACGTCGAGGAAGTAGAGCCCGAGGCCGATGAAGACGGCGTCGATGAGCGCGACGAGCACGGTGCCCCGCACGTACGCGGTCAGCGTGCGCCAGGCGCGCGGGCCGGCGCCCGCCACACCGGGCCGGGCGGCGGCCGGGACCAGGCCGAGCACCCAGGTCCAGATGCGCTTGCCGTCGTAGAGCAGGAAGAGCGTCGAGAACATCGCGAGCAGGATGCCGGTCAGGACCTCGACGAGCACCGTCACGCCTTGCAGGCCGGCGGAGGTGATCTGCTCGGTGTTGGTGCCGATCGTCTCGCTGAGGTTCTTCGCGATGTCGTTGATCTGCTTCTCGGTCACGTGGAACGGACTGTCCAGTGCCCAGGTCTTGAGCTCGTTGATGCCCTCGCGGACCCGGTTGGAGAGGTCGTCGAGGTTCTCCATGACCTGCCAGACCACGAACCAGCCGACGAGTCCGATGACCACGAATCCGAGGATCGCGGTGACGGCGGTGGCGAGTCCGCGCGGCATGCCGAGGCGGCGCAGCCGCACCACGAAGGGCTGCAGGAGCGCGGTGACGAGCATGGCGGCGGCGAAGGCGAGGACCACCAGGCGGACTTCGCTGATCACCTTCATCAGCACCCAGAGCATCCCGGCGAGGAGCAGCAGCCGCCAGCTGAACTCGCCGGCCACGCGCACGCCCCACGGGACCACGCTCACCGGATCGGGGCGCTCGGGGAGGGCGACGGGGGCCGGCGCCGCGGCCGGGGCCCGCACGGGTACGGGCGGCGCGGGCTCGGGCGGCACGGCGGGGCCCGGGCGGTCGCCTCTCGCCTCGGCCGCGACTTCGGCGCGCCGCTCGTCGAGCGCCGCCTCCATCCGGTTCAGCCTGCTCCCCAGCCGGCCGAGCCAGCCTGCCCTCTTCGACATGTCTTTCCCTTCCCCCCGCCCCGGCGGTCACACCCCGACGACCGTACACGCGAGGAACCCCGCACCGTAGGACGGTGCGGGGCTCTTCGGGGTTGAGCGCGTGGTGCGGCGGCGGTGGTGCCTAGTACCAGCCGTTGGCCTGGTGGAAGTTCCAGGCGGCGCAGGGGCTGCCGTAGCGGTCTTCCATGTAGTTCAGGCCCCACTTGATCTGCGTGGCGGGGTTGGTGCGCCAGTCGGCACCGGCCGAGGCCATCTTCGAACCCGGGAGCGCCTGGACGAGGCCGTAGGCACCCGAGGACTTGTTCACCGCCAGGTAGTTCCAGGTGGATTCCTGGTTGATGATGTTGGAGAAGCACTGGAACTGACCGGCCGGGACCATCTGCTGGGCGATGGCCTTGACCTGGGCGACCGTGTAGGAGCTCTGCACGGCGAAGTCGCCGGCGCTGCGGGTGGCGGAGCGGCTGGCCGCTTCCTTCGCCTCGCGGTCCTTCCGCGCCTTCTCCTCCGCGGCCTTCTGCGCTTCGGCCTTCTTGGCCTTGGCGTCCTCGGCGGCCTGCAGACGGGCTGCCTCCGCCGCCGCACGGTTGGCGTCGGCGTCGGCGGCGTAGGCGATGCTGTCGGCCTGCTGGGTCAGGGACCCGTTCTGGACCGATGCGTGATCGCCGACCGGGATGTCAGTGAGGAGAGTCGCGCCGGACGCTGTCGTTTCGAGATCGTTCGAGGGGTCGCCGGTGGCAACGCCCACGACTGCGCCGACGGTGGTGACCGCGGTGGCCGAAGCCACTGCGAACCCCCGGACCGAGATCCGGCTCACACGGTGTCCTTCCAGCAGCGTCCGCAGTGACCGCGCGGGCGCAAAGTTGCCCTCGACGCTGGCCTCCGTGGTGCTTCGGTCACTGGAGGCGCGGGCCCGTGGGCAGCTCCCTCGCGGGGGCTGCCGCTTGAAACTCCGGGCGGCATACGGCAATCGGCTCTGGAGTTGTGGTGCTGCGCGTACCTCACGGGAGATACAGGTGTGCCGTATGCGGGGCCTGACGGAAACCAGACTCTGCCGGACCTCGACGCCGCAAGGCAATTCTCCGTTGCGTGGGAAAGGTCACACCTGGCATGTCGCCGCTGTTTTCACCAAAGGCCTGTGCAGCACGACGCCGCCCGGCTAGGCTCTCGGGCCTTTGCCGGGCGGCGCCAACTTCCTTTCCCGCTATGGGCGTTTTACCCCTGTCTGCCGGTTACAGCGATTCGAGCATCTCCGTGACGAGGGCGGCGATCGGCGAGCGCTCGGAGCGGTTCAGCGTGACGTGGGCGAAGAGCGGATGCCCCTTCAGTTTCTCGACCACGGCGACGACTCCGTCGTACCG
Source organism: Streptomyces sp. NPDC059874 (assembly GCF_042731135.1). Classification (NCBI taxonomy): domain Bacteria; kingdom Bacillati; phylum Actinomycetota; class Actinomycetes; order Kitasatosporales; family Streptomycetaceae; genus Streptomyces; species Streptomyces sp. NPDC059874. The sequence continues at coordinate 4,502 of NZ_JBHWJY010000148.1, read as the reverse complement.
GCCGACCCTGAGGTTGTCCCGCTGGGCCACGTCGTGGGTGAGAACAACCCGCGAATTCGCACCGATTCGGGACAGAACGGTCAGCAGGACGTTCCGTTCCAGGGACTGCGCCTCGTCCACGATCACGAAGGCGTCGTGCAGCGAGCGGCCGCGGATGTGCGTGAGCGGCAGGACCTCCAGCATCCCGCGGTTCAGCACCTCCTCGATGACCTCCCGCCCGGCCACCGCCGAGAGGGTGTCGAAGACCGCCTGCGCCCAGGGGCTCATCTTCTCGGAGGCGTCCCCGGGCAGATAGCCGAGGTCCTGCCCGCCCACCGCGTACAGCGGCCGGAAGACCATCACCTTCTGATGCTGCCTCCGCTCCAGCACGGCCTCCAGGCCCGCGCACAGCGCCAGCGCCGACTTTCCGGTGCCGGCCCGGCCGCCCATCGAGATGATGCCGATCTCGGGGTCGAGGAGGAGGTCCAGTGCGATGCGCTGCTCGGCGCTGCGGCCGTGCAGCCCGAAGGCCTCGCGGTCGCCCCGTACGAGCTTGACGTTGCCGTCGGCCGTGACCCGGCCGAGCGCCTTCCCGCGCTCGGACTGCAGGACCAGTCCGGTGTGCACGGGCAGTTCCGCGGCCTCCGGTACGTAGAGCCGGTCCTCGGAGTAGAGGAGGTCGACCTGCTCCGCGGAGAGGGCGAGCTCGCTCATGCCGGTCCAACCCGCGTCGGTGATCGCGAGCTCGGCGCGGTACTCCTCGGCGATCAACCCCACCGAGGAGGCCTTGATGCGCAGTGGGAGATCCTTCGAGACCACCGTGACGTCGTAGCCCTCGGCCTGGAGGTTGCGGGCGACCGCGAGGATGCGCGAGTCGTTGTCCCCCAATCGGAAGCCGGCGGGCAGGACACCCGGGTCGGAGTGGTTGAGCTCGACGCGCAGGGTGCCGCCCAGATCGCCCAGTGGGATGGGGGCGTCGAGGCGACCGTTGCGAACCCGGAAGTCGTCGAGCAGGCGCAGGGCCTGGCGCGCGAAGTAGCCGAGTTCGGGATGGTGCCTCTTGGCCTCCAGCTCGGTGATCACCACGATCGGGAGCACGACCTCGTGCTCGTCGAAGCGGGAGATCGCGTTGGGGTCTGCCAGCAGGACGCTGGTGTCGAGGACGTAGGTCCGCCTGTCGGGCAGGCGGCGCTTTGTGCTGGTCACCACGGAAGGACGTACCCCCTCGGAAGAGGTCGGGCCATGAAGACCGGACCGGTCATCGGCACCCATGCCGGGGCCGATTTCCGGCCCTCCCACTTCGTCCGTGCGAACCGCACGTGCGTCCTGGTGCAAAGGGCCTCCCGGGCGGACGACCCCATGCCGTCCGCTGAGACTCGACACCCGTGGATCGGGCATCGACCTGAAAGGGATATTCCCCGATCAGGCCAGGCCATGCCATGGCATATGACGGACGCTCGGTGAATCCCTGGTGAAGGGTTCCGGGGGAAGGGTCCCGGGGGAAGTGCGGGACGACATGCCGCTGCCCCGAGGTGCCGTCGGACGCCTCGGGGCAGCGGGGAAGGAAATGGGCCTCAGGTGCCGTAGCGCCGGTGGCGGGCCGCGTAGTCGCGCAGGGCCCGCAGGAAGTCGACCTTGCGGAAGGCCGGCCAGAAGACCTCGCAGAAGTAGTACTCGGAGTGCGCGCTCTGCCAGAGCATGAATCCGGACAACCGCTGCTCGCCGCTGGTGCGGATCACCAGGTCCGGGTCGGGCTGGCCGCGCGTGTAGAGGTGCTCGGCGATGTGGTCGATGTCCAGGATCTCGGCGAGCTCCTCGAAGGAGGTGCCCTTCTGCGCGTGCTCCAGCAGCAGTGAGCGGACCGCGTCGGCGATCTCCTGGCGGCCGCCGTAGCCCACGGCGACGTTGACGAGTATCCCGTCGATGTCGTGCGTGGCCTGCTCGGCCTCCTTGAGGACGGTCTGCGTCCGGGCGGGCAGGATGTCGAGGTTGCCCACGTGGTGGACGCGCCAGCGACCGTCCGCGGCGAGGCCCCGTACGGTGTTCTCGATGATGTTGAGCAGCGGGCGGAGCTCGACCTCGGGCCGGTCCAGGTTGTCGGTGGAGAGCATCCACAGGGTGACGACCTCGACGTCCGTCTCGGTGCACCAGCCCAGCATCTCGGAGATCTTGTCGGCACCGGCCTGGTGGCCCTGCTCCGTCGTGCTCCCGGCCGCCTTCGCCCAGCGCCTGTTCCCGTCCAGGATGACGCCGATGTGCTTGGGCGCCGCGTCATGGTCGAGGCGGCCTTCCACCCGGCGTGCGTAGAGCCTGTACACCAGGTCGCGCAGCTTCACGATCTTCCAGCCCCTCCGTGCAATGCCCCCGTGCGAAATGCGGTGCGGTCCCTCCCCCGAGTCCGCCACATTACTGCGCGCCGGGATGGGGTACCCAACTCGGTCTGTCACAACTCCGTGATAGGGAGGACAACGTGACTGATACCAATCCCTATCGGGCAGAACCCTCGCGCTACGACTCCATGGAGTACCGGCGCACCGGCCACAGCGGCCTCAAGCTCCCCGCCATCTCCCTCGGCCTCTGGCACAACTTCGGCGACGACAAGTCCCTCGCGTCCCAGCGTGCGATCCTGCGCCGGGCCTTCGACCTGGGCGTCACCCACTTCGACCTGGCGAACAACTACGGCCCGCCCCCCGGCTCGGCCGAGCTGAACTTCGGCAAGATCTTCGCGCAGGACTTCGCGTCCTACCGCGAGGAGCTGGTCCTCTCCACCAAGGCCGGCTACCTGATGCACCCGGGGCCGTACGGGGAGTGGGGCAGCCGCAAGTACCTGCTCGGCTCGCTCGACGCCTCCCTGAAGCGGATGGGCGTGGACTACGTCGACGTCTTCTACTCGCACCGCTTCGACCCGGAGACCCCGCTGGAGGAGACCATGGGCGCCCTCGCGTCCGCGGTCCAGCAGGGCAAGGCGCTCTACGTCGGCGTCTCCTCCTACACCGCGGAGCAGACGGCCGAGGCGGCGCGGATCCTGCGCGACATGGGCGTGCGGCCGCTGATCCACCAGCCCTCCTACTCCATGATCAACCGCTGGACGGAGGAGGACGGCCTGCTCGACACCCTGGAGGAGGCCGGCATGGGCTGCATCTCCTTCGCGCCGCTCGCGCAGGGGCTGCTGACGGGCAAGTACCTCAAGGACATCCCGGAGGGCTCGCGGGCCACCCAGGGCAAGTCCCTGAACCCGGCGCTGCTGTCGGAGGACGTCGTACGGCGCCTGAACGGCCTCAACGAGATCGCCGTGCGGCGCGGGCAGTCCCTCGCCCAGCTGGCGCTGAAGTGGGTGCTGCGCGACGAGCGGATGACCTCGGCCCTGATCGGCGCGTCGAGCGTGAAACAGCTCGAAGAAAACGTGGCGGCGCTGGCCGGAGCCCCCCTGTCGGAGGCCGAACTGAAGGAGATCGACTCCTTCGCGGTGTCCACGCCCGGCACGAACATCTGGGCTCAACGCAGCTGACCTGCGCGTATGCGCGCGGGGCACTGGGAACAAAAAACGGGCCGGTCCGTGGGGGGGATACGGACCGGCCCGAGGGGGGGGTTCCACCATAACCCTTCGTAAAGCGTGATGCGTGCATTGCCGCGACACGATTACGCTCCGAAGCCGCCCAGCAGCACTCCCGTGAGCGCGCCGGCGGCCATGAAGGGGCCGAAGGCGAAGGCCCGCTTCCGGGCCTCGGGGCCCCGCAGCACTAGGGCCAGCCCGTACAGGGCCCCGTAGAGGAAGCCCAGGAAGGCCCCCGCGACCCATACCCCCCACCCGTACCACCCAAGAGCGACCCCCAGCGAGAGCGCCAGCTTGACGTCGCCGAAGCCCATCCCGGCCGGGTTGATCAGGAACAGCAGCAGGTACGCGGCCCCGAGCGCGCCGCCCCCGAGCAGCGCGCCGCGCCAGTCGCCTCCGGCTCGGGGCAGCAGGGCGGCCGCCCCGAGCCCGGCGGCGGCCGCGCCGGCGAGCGGCAGGGTCAGCACGTCGGGCAGCCGGTGCACGGCCCGGTCGACCCGGGCGAGCAGCACCAGCGCCGGGGCGAGCCCGAGGTACACCGCCAGCTCGGGCCGCGGCCCGACGGCTGCCGCGAGCGCGGCGCAGACCGCCCCGGTGAGGGCGACGAGGGGGATGGCACGGCTCCCGTACCCGTGCGGGGCCGATGGCGCGGGCGGCGGGGTGTCCGGGCCCTGCGCGAGGACCCCTGCGGGAACCCGGCAGCGCGCCGGCCCGAGCCAGCCGCGCAGCGGGTGCCCCTCGGGGCAGCGGTCACGCCAGGGCTTTCCGGGCTCGACGGAGAACCGGTACGCGGCGCGCGGCAGCAGCCGGCCGGCGGTGGCGCCGTAGCCGGCGGCGAGGACGATGAGGACGACACCCATCCGGCGACGGTAGCCGGGTTCCTGGGGCTCCGCCCCAGACCCCGCGGCGGAAATTTTTGAAGGCGCCCGGGGGGTTTGGGGCCGGGCGCGCCGCGGACGGTTGGGGTGCG
>NZ_JBHWJY010000147.1:0-10392 GCF_042731135.1 Streptomyces sp. NPDC059874 | reverse complement strand
ACAGGTCTGGGGCGGAGCCCCAGGAACCCGGCTCCGCCGGGCACCGGGCTCCGCCCGGACCCGCTCCTCAAACGCCGGAGGGGCTGGATTTCGCCCCGGCAGGGTCGGAGCGGCGCGGCCCCGCAGAGGCCGCAGGGCCGGGTCAGGCGGCCAAGGTGGTGGCGGCGGTGCGGCCCGTGGCCACGCAGGCGGCCACGCCCACGCCCTCGTACGCGGCTCCGCACAGCGCGAGGCCCGGGAGCTTCGAGGCTGCCTCGCGGATGCGGGCGACGCGGGCGTGGTGGCCGATGCCGTACTGGGGGAGGCCGCGGTCCCAGCGGGTCACCCGGGCCGCGAGGGGTTCGCCCATCGGGCCCACCGCGTGGTGGAGTTCGGTGATCGCGGCGCGGATCAGGTGGCGGTCCGGGCGGGCGAGGAGGTCGTCCTCGCCGATCCGGCCGATGGAGGCGCGCAGGACGAACGTGTCCGGGGCGGCCGCGGCCAGCCACGGCCACTTGTTGGAGAGGAAGGACGCCGCCTTCAGGGTGTGCCCGTCCACCGGCGGGACCAGGAAGCCGTTGCCCTCCGGGAGGAAATGGGCCCGGGCGCGGGAGAACGCCATCGTGATCACGGCGGTCGAGGCGTGCGGGATGGCCGACAGCTCGGCCTCGGCCAGCGGGGAGTGCGGGCGCAGCAGTTCCGCCGCGGCGAAGGCCGGGAGGGCCAGGATGACCGCGTCCGCCTCCATCGTGAGGACCCCGTCACCGGTCATGGCCCGGACCCGCCACCGGTCACCCGGCAGCCGCTGCAGCGAGCGCGCCGTCGTACCGGTGAGGATGCGGGCTCCGCACGCGTCGGCGACCGCCTGCGGGAACCGTCCGGTGCCGCCGACCACGCCCTGGACGGCCACCGGCGCCGACCGCGGCGCGCCCGCCGCCTTCATCCGCCGCAGCGCCGGCAGCAGCGGGCCGCCCTGTCGCGCGAGCGCCGCGATCCTCGGCATGGCCGCGCGCAGCGAGAGCCGTTCGGCGCGGCCGGCGTAGACCCCGCCGAGCAGCGGTTCGACGAGCCGGTCCACCGCCTCTTGGCCGAACCGCCCCGCCAGGTAGTCGGTGACCGAGCAGTCCTCGGTCAGCGGAGCCGCCGGGAGGCCCTCCTCCTCGGCCACCCGCGCGACGCCCCGGGGCGACAGCAGGCCGGTGCCGATCAGAGCGGCGGGGTCGGTCGGTACGCCCATGACGTGCCCGGCCGGGAGCGGCCGCAGCGCGCCGTTCGTCCAGATGGTGGTCGGCGCCTTCGACGGGTCGCACAGGGCTTCGCCGAGTCCCACGGCGGCGGCCAGTTCCACCGCCTCCGGCCGCAGGGCCATCAGGGATTCCGCGCCCTCGTCGACGGTGATTCCGGCGATGGTGCCGGTGCGGAGCTTGCCGCCGACCTTGCCGTGGCTCTCCAGTACGGTCACATCGGCCTGGCCGCGCAGCTGCCACGCCGCGGCCAGACCGCTGATTCCGCCACCGATGACGATCACTGAACGCATTGTCTTCTCCCGCGACCGACACGACTGATATGTTCCCGCATGAAACTTATGCCGGTTCCGGTGGGTGGCGCCTCGTGCTTTCGGCCAGAGCCCGGACATCGTCCGGGTGGGGGAAGCTGCCGGGCTCGTACGCGCAGTACGGGTCCGCTTCCAGCACGTCACGCGTGAAGCCGTACGCCCGCGAGCGCGAACCACCGCACACCGTCTTGTACTCGCACGCCCCGCACTTCCCGCGCAGCAGCGACGGGTCCCGCAGCCGCTCGAACAGCTCCGACTCCCGGTAGATCTCCGTCAGCGGGCGGTCCTTGACGTTGCCCGCCGAGACGGGGAGGAAGCCGGACGGGTGCACCTCGCCCGTGTGCGAGATGAAGACGAAGCCGCGCCCCGAGGAGACGTCCATCGGCGGACGGCGCACCGCCCGCCGCTCCCCCTCGAAGAGGCCCAGCTCTACCGCGCGGGCCGTCAACCGCCGGTACAACGGGCCGAGTTCCGGCCGCTCCCCGCGCGCTTCGAGGGCGGCGCGCTGGAGCGCGACCCGGCGGAAGTGGTGCCCCTCGGTGGTCTTGGTGGCCATGATCGAACCGCAGTCGTGGAGGAAGTGCAGTACGTCCTCGATCTCGGCGGGGGTGAGCGGGTCCAACTGCTCCCCGCGGCCCGTGGGGACCAGCACGAAGCCCGACCACAACATCGCGCCCTCGCGCTTCACGAGCGCCGCGATGTCGGCCAGGTCCTCCAGGCTGTCGCGCGTGACCGTGGTGTTGACCTGCACCTTGAGGCCGAGTTCGCGCGCCGCCCGCCAGCCGTCCAGCGTCCGGTCGTACACCCCGGATACGCCACGGAAGGAGTCGTGCCGATCCGCCGTCGAGCCGTCCAGGGAGAGTGACAGCGCCACCGCGCCCGCGTCGCGGACCGCGACGAGATTGGCCCGCGTGAGGGCCGGCGTGCCGGAGGGGGAGACGGCGACGCGCAGGCCCAGCGAGGTGCCGTACGCGATCAGGTCGGTGAGGTCGGCGCGCTGGAACGGGTCCCCGCCGGTGATCACGAAGAGGGGGCTCGGCCTGCCGAAGTCGGCGATCCGGTCCATCACGCGGCGGGCGTCGGCGCCGTCCAGCTCCTCGGGATGGCGGGCGGTCTGCGCCTCGGCCCTGCAGTGCAGACAGGCCAGCGGGCAGGCCCGGGTGGCCTCCCAGATGACGATGAACGGCCGCTCGGAGACGGCGTGCCGGGGCCGCCGCACGACCGTGGCCGGCCTCACGAAACACGCTCCCAGCCCCGCTTCGGCGCCCGGTCGGCCAGTTGCTTCGGATCGCGCCGGCGGTAGACCACGTACGGCCGGAACAGGTACTTCAGCGGCGCCGAGAACATGTGCACCAGCCGCGAGTACGGGATCAGCGCGAACAGGGTGAACCCGAACAGGATGTGCAGCTTGAAGGCGAGCGGGGCGCCCGCCATCAGGTGGTAGTCCGGGGTGAGGGTGAACAGGCTGCGGAACCAGACCGAGATGCCTTCGCGGTAGTTGTAACCACCGGTCTGCCCTGTGGAGTTGAGGATCGTCGCCGTCAGACCGAGGATCATCGCACCGAGCAGGAAGGCGTACATCAGGTGGTCGCTCTTCAGCGTCGCCCGGCGCACGGCGGGCACCTTGAAGCGCCGGTGGACGAGGATGCCGATCCCGACGGCGGCCGCCACGCCCGCGACCGCGCCGGTGGAGACGGCCAGCAGGTGGTACGCGTGATCGCTGAGGCCGACCGCGTCGGTCCAGCTCATCGGGATCAGCAGGCCCACGACGTGGCCCAGCACCACGAAGAGCATGCCGAAGTGGAAGAGCGGAGAGCCGATGCGCAGCAGCCGCGACTCGTGCAGCTGCGTGGAGTGGGTGGTCCAGCCGAACTTGTCGAACCGGGCCCGCCAGACCGTGCCCGCGATCAGCAGGGCGACCGAGACGTACGGGAGCACGCCCCACAGGAGGAGGTCCATCAGGCCGTCCGCCTTTCCGCGAGGGTGGGCCAGGGGAGGTCGGCCGGCATGTCGATGCCGGGCCCGAACGGTTCGAGGGGCGATCCCGCGCCCACCAGCTCCTGCGGCGGTCCGTTCCTCGCGAGCGCCTTCGCCTCGGCCTTCGTCTCGGGGGAGGGACCGGGCAGCGTCGCGCAGACCGCCTCCAGCACCCGCGCGTACGGGGACCCGGACTCGGTGAGCGCGAGCCGCAGCAGCTCCAGCCCGGCCCGGTGCTCCTGGAGCAGCTCGGTGCCGGCTTCCTCGCGAAGCGCCGCGAACTCCAGGGCCACGGGCAGGAAGTCGGGCAGCTCCTCGCCGGTGAACTCCAGCCCGAAGTCCCGGTAGATCCGCTTCAACCGCACCAGGGACAGCCCGCGGCGGCGCGTGTCGCCGTCCACCCACCACGTGAGGTAGAGGCAGCGGCGCCCCCGGGTGTCGAACGTGGAGGTGTACTCGGCGCACAGCTCGATCGGGCCCAGGGACTCGGTGTGGTCGAGGAAGGAGCCGAGCAGAGCAGCCGGTTCGGCGGGCGCCCCGGCGAGGGCCGCGCGGAGCCGGGGGAGCTCGTCGTGGAAGTGGTCGCCGGGGTACTGCAGGGCGCAGCCCGCGACCAGGCGGACCAGGGCGTCGGGGGTCATGAAGTCCTCCTCGTGGGGCTGAGGTTGAGCATCACGCGGGGCTTGCCCGCCTGCTCGCCGACCGGGCATGCGGCGTCCAACGGATGGGACTCGGCGAGGGCGTCCGCGTCGGCGCGGGCCGCCGTCGGGATCACGAAGCGGTCCTCCGGCTTGGCGATCGCGAGGAGGCGGAACATGTCCTCCATCTCGACGCCGGTCAGGCCGACGGCGGAGGCGATCGACTCGTCCTTCTCCTCGCCGAGGTTGACCCGCCGCATGTACGCGCGCATCGCCGCCATCCGGCGCAGCACCGCCTCGACGGCGTACGTGTCACCGGCCGTGAGGATCGCCGCGAGGTACTCGACGGGGATGCGCAGGGCGTCGATGGCCCCGAAGAGGTTGCCCGCGTCCTCGCCGTCGCTGCCGGTGGCGGCGACCGCCTCGACCACGGGGGAGAGCGGGGGCACGTACCAGACCATGGGCATGGTCCGGTACTCCGGGTGCAGGGGGAGGGCGACCTGGTAGGTGGCGATCAGGTCGTAGACGGGGGAGTTCCGCGCCGCCTCGATCCACTCCCGGGTGAGCCCGGCCCGCCGCGCGGCGGCGATCACGGCCGGGTCGTTCGGGTCGAGGAAGCACTCCAGCTGGGACGGATAGAGGTCGTGCTCGTCCTCCACGGCGGCGGCCTCGGCGACCTTGTCGGCGTCGTAGAGCATCACGCCGAGGTAGCGCATCCGCCCGACGCAGGTCTCGGAGCAGACGGTCGGCATGCCGACCTCGATGCGCGGGAAGCAGAACGTGCACTTCTCGGCCTTGCCGGTCCGGTGGTTGAAGTACACCTTCTTGTACGGGCATCCGGTCACGCACATGCGCCAACCGCGGCACTGGTCCTGGTCGACCAGGACGATGCCGTCCTCCTCCCGCTTGTACATCGCGCCGGAGGGGCACGAGGAGACGCAGGCCGGGTTCAGGCAGTGTTCGCAGACCCGGGGGAGGTAGAACATGAAGCTCTGCTCGAACTCGAAGCGGATCTTCTCGCCCACCTCGTCGCGGATCTTCTCCACGATCGGGTCCTCGGGCGCGTGGGCGGGGGCGCCGCCGAGGTTGTCGTCCCAGTTCGGGCCCCACTCGATCTTGTCGATGGGCTCGCCGGTGACCTGCGAGACGGGGCGGGCGGTGGGCATGTCGTCGCCCGCCGGGGCCTCGGTGAGGTTCTTGTACTCGTAGGTCCAGGGCTGGTAGTAGTCGTCGATCTCAGGGAGGTCGGGGTTGGCGAAGATCGTGCCGAGCTTCTTGAGCCGGCCGCCCGCCCGCAGCCGCAGTTTGCCGGAACGGGTGCGCTCCCAGCCGCCCTTCCACTTCTCCTGGTCCTCCCAGCGGCGCGGGTAACCCTGGCCGGGGAGGGTCTCGACGTTGTTGAACCAGACGTACTCGGTGCCCTGCCGGTTGGTCCACGCCTGCTTGCAGGTGACCGAACAGGTGTGGCAGCCGATGCACTTGTCGAGGTTCATGACCATCGCGACCTGCGCCATGACCTTCATCTAGTACTCCACCTTCTGGTCGCGGCGGCGGATGACCGTCACCTCGTCGCGCTGGTTGCCGGTCGGGCCGAGGTAGTTGAAGGCCCAGGTCAGCTGGGCGTAGCCGCCGATGAGGTGGGTGGGCTTGAGCATCACCCGGGTCAGCGAGTTGTGGATGCCGCCGCGGCGGCCCGTCTTCTCCGTCTTGGGGACGCCGACGGTCCGCTCCTGCGCGTGGTTCATGTAGACCGTGCCGGGCGGCATCTTGTGGGAGACGATCGCGCGGGCGGTGATCACGCCGTTGCGGTTGACCGCCTCGATCCAGTCGTTGTCGGCGACCCCGATCGCCTCGGCGTCCTGCGGGGACATCCACACAGTCTGACCGCCGCGGCCCAGCGTCATCATGTAGAGGTTGTCCTGGTACTGGCTGTGGATCGCCCACTTGTTGTGCGGGGTCAGGTAGCGGACGGCCACCGACTTGGCCTTCTCGTCGACGACGCCGAGCTCCGGCTCCCCGTACAGCGTGTGCATGTTGAGCGGCGGCTTGTAGACGGGGAGCGACTCCCCGAGCTCGTGCAGCCAGTCGTGGTCGATGAAGAAGTGCTGGCGGCCGGTGAGGGTGTGCCAGGGCTTGAGGTGCTCGGTGTTGACGGTGAAGGCCGTGTAGCGGCGCCCGCCGGACTCCGAGCCCGACCACTCCGGCGAGGTGATCACCGGGACCGGGCGGGCCTGGGTGTCGGCGAAGGTGATCCGCTTGCCCTCGGCCTCGGCGGCCAGGTGCGCCATGTGGGTGCCGACCTTCTTCTCCAGGGTCTCGAAGCCCTGCGTCGCGAGGCGGCCGTTCGATGTGCCGGACAGGGAGAGGATCGCCTCGCAGGCCCGCCGCGCCGTGTCCAGCCGCGGGCGGCCGTCGGCGACCCCGCCCCTGACCAGGCCGTTCTTCTCACCGAGGTACGCGACCTCCTCGGCCACGTCGAAGGTGATCGCCTTGGTGGTCACGCCCAGCTCGTCCACCAGCGGGCCGAGCGCGGCGAACTTCTCGCCGACCGCCCCGTAGTCGCGCGTCACCACGGCCAGGTTGTACATCGTCCGGCCCGGTACGGGCTCGCACTCGCCCTTCGACCAGTCGAGGGCCACCCCGCCCGGCTGCGCCATCTCGCCGCCCGGGGTGTCGTGCTGGAGGGCCGTCGCCACCAGGTCCTTGCGCACGCCCAGGTGGACGCGCGCCAGCTCGCCGAAGCGCTCGGCCAGGCCGCGGAAGGCGTCGTAGTCGGAGCGGGCCTGCCAGGGCGGGTCCACGGCCGGGGTGAAGGCGTGCAGGAAGGGGTGCATGTCCGTGGAGGACAGGTCGTGCTTCTCGTACCAGGTGGCCGCCGGGAGGACCACGTCGGACAGGAGCGTCGTGGACGTCATCCGGAAGTCCATGCTCATGAGGAGGTCCAGCTTCCCCTCGACGTCCTCCTCCCGGTACGTGACGTCCTTCGGCGCGCAGCGCGGGCCGTCCTCGGGGAGGTTGGAGTGCGTGCCGAGGAGGTGCTTGAGGAAGTACTCGTTCCCCTTGGAGCTGGAGCCGAGGAGGTTCGCCCGCCATACGTTCAGCACGCGCGGCCAGTTGCGCGGCGCGTCGGGATCCTCGCCGGCGAAGCCGAGCGTGCCGTCCTTGAGCCGGCGAACCGCTTCCGCGATGGCGTCGGGAGCCTCCCCCAGCTCCAGCGGATTGCGGTCGAAGGTCGGGTAGGACGGCATCCAGCCCATCCGGGCGCTCGCCGCCAGGCAGTCGGAGCCCGTCATGCCCTCGAAGGCGCCCGTGCCCAGCGGGGAGGCCAGCGCCTCGGCGGGCAGCGTGTCGTAACGCCACTGGTCGGTGTGCAGGTAGAACCAGGCCGCGCCGATCATCTGGCGGGGCGGGCGCGACCAGTCGGAGGCGGCGGCGAGCGTGGCCCAGCCGGTGACCGGGCGGCACTTCTCCTGGCCGACGTAGTGGCCCCAGCCGCCGCCGTTGCGGCCCTGGCAGCCGGTGAGGGTGAGGAGGGCGAGGAAGGAGCGGTAGATGGTCTCGGAGTGGAACCAGTGGTTCGTGCCCGCGCCCATCAGGATCATGCAGCGGCCCCCCGACCGCTCGGCGGTCCGCGCGAACTCCCGCGCCACGCGCGCGGCCTGGGCCGCCGGCACCGAGGTCAGGGACTCCTGCCAGCCGGGGGTGCCGGGCTGGGAGGCGTCCTCGTAACCGGTGGGCCACTCACCGGGCAGGCCCGCGCGGCCGACTCCGTACTGGGCCAGCATCAGGTCGAACACGGTGGTGACGAGCCGGCCGCCGAGCCGGCGGACGGGGACTCCGCGGCGGACGGTACCGCCGCGCTCGTCGTCCTCGAAGCGCGGCAGCGAGATCTCCGCGGTGCCGCTCTCTCCGAGGAGCGTCAGCCGGGGGACGATCCCGCCGAGGTCCAGATTCCACTCGGGGGTCTCGTTCTTGCCCCAGCGGTGCCCGAGCGTGCCGTTCGGGACGACCGGCTCACCGGTCACGTCGTCGATGAGGACGGTCTTCCAGTCCGCGTTCTCCGTTTCCTTCCCGAGGTCGGCGGCGGTGACGAACTTACCCGGCACCAGCCCCTGTTCCGTCTCCTTGAGCGATACGAGAAAGGGAAGGTCCGTGTACTGCCGCACGTAATCGGTGAAGAAGGGCGTCTCCTTCTCGACGAAGAACTCCTTGAGGATGACATGGCCCATCGCCAGGGCCAGCGCACCGTCCGTTCCGGGGTGCGGATGCATCCATTCGTCGGCGAACTTGGTGTTGTCCGCGAAATCCGGGGAGACGGTCACGACCTTCTGCCCGCGGTAGCGCGCCTCCGCCATCCAGTGCGCGTCGGGCGTACGCGTGACCGGGACGTTCGAGCCCCACATCATCAGGTACGCCGCGTCCCACCAGTCGCCCGACTCGGGGACGTCGGTCTGGTCGCCGAACACCTGCGGGGAGGCCACGGGCAGGTCGGCGTACCAGTCGTAGAAACTCAGCATCGGCGCGCCGATGAGGGAGTGGAAGCGGGCGCCGGCCGCGTGCGAGGCCATCGACATCGCGGGGATCGGCGAGAAGCCGGCGACGCGGTCCGGGCCGTGCTCCTTGATGGTGTGCACGTGCGCGGCGGCGACGATCTCCGTCGCCTCCTCCCAGCTCGCCCGCACCAGACCGCCCTTGCCGCGGGCCTGTTGGTAGGCGCGGCGGCGCTCGGCATCGCCCTGGATGTCGGCCCAGGCCTCCACGGGATCGCCGAGGCGCTGCCGGGCCTCGCGGTACATGGCCAGCAGGGCGCCGCGGACGAGGGGGTGGCGGACCCGGGTGGGGGAGTACGAGTACCAGGAGAAGGAGGCGCCGCGGGGGCAGCCGCGGGGCTCGTACTCGGGGCGGTCGGGGCCGACGGACGGGTAGTCGGTGGCCTGGGTCTCCCAGGTGATGATCCCGTCCTTGACGTACACCTTCCAGCGGCACGAACCGGTGCAGTTCACGCCGTGGGTCGAGTACACGACCTTGTCGTGGCTCCACCGGTCCCGGTAGAAGGCCTCTGCCGCGCGCCCGCCCGTGTGATGGACGGTGCGCAGGTCCTCGGAGACCTCGGCGCGGGTGAAGAAACTCCCCGCCCTGACGAGTGGATCCGCGGCGTCCTGACGCTTCTGCAAAGCGACCCTCCAGGCCGAAATCAATGGTGCGTATCGACGCTACGCCCACGGAATAGCCGAATCCGGTGACAAAGGTCCCGTACGGGCATGACCTCTTTCCGGTATTTCGCGGGCCGAGTGGGTGCGAGGCTGGATCGCGTCCAACTCCGCTGCGGTGGAGGTAAATCGCGCGATGAAATTCCAATTACTGGTGGCGAGTGCGTTGACGAAAAGATCGGGGCACACCTGGCTCCCGGACCAGCACGGAGCATGGGCGATGCTGACGGTGCCGTTCCTCGCGGGCACGCTGCTCGCCCCCCGGCCGGGGTGGGCGCACGCGTTGCTGTTCGCGGCCTGGCTGCTCGGATACGTCGCCATCTTCCACGGGCAGCAGTGGCTACGGCTGCACGCGCGCGGCCTGCGCTCGGCACGGCGGCACGGGCGGCCGGCGCTGGTCTTCGGGGCGGCCTTCGCGGCGGCGGCCCTCCCGGTGGCGGCGCTCCACCCGTGGCTGACGGCGGCCGCGGCGGCCGCTTCCCCCTTCGTCCTGGTCAACACGTACTACGCCTGGCGGGGGCGGGAGCGGGCCCTGGTCAACGGGCTCGCGGCGGTGGTCCCGGCGTGCGGGATGCTGCTGGTGGCGGCCCGGCTGGGCGGCCTCGGGCCGGCGGGGTCCTGGCCTCCCGCGGCGGCCTGCCTCCTGTACTTCGCGGGGACGGTCCCGTACGTGAAGACGATGATCAGGGAGCGCAACTCCCGGGCGTACCGGGTCGGTTCGGTGACCTACCACGCGGCGGCCCTGGCGGCGGCGGCCTGCCTCTCGCCCTGGCTGGCGATCCCCTTCGCGGCGTACCTGGCCCGCGCCGTCGCCCTCCCGGGCCGGGGGCTGCGTGCGCCGCTGGTCGGCGCGGTCGAAGTCGCCTGCTCGGCGGCGCTGCCGGCGACGCTGCCGCTGCTGTTCTGACGGCGCCGCGGTGCTGGGCGCCGCTGCGCGGAGCCCCCAGCTGGGGCTCCGCCCCCACCCCTACGGCGCTCCGCGCCCGCGCCTCAAACGCCGGCGGGGAAATCCAGCCTCGCCGGCGTTTGAGGC
>NZ_JBHWJY010000146.1:0-10420 GCF_042731135.1 Streptomyces sp. NPDC059874 | reverse complement strand
GCGCAAGTACGTCCAGTACGAGCCGCGGTCCTCCGCCTTGCGATGCACCGCACCGAACACCGCGCCCCGGCAAACCTTTCCGGCCACAGCACTAGTAAGGCCCGCGGTCAGTTCAGGAAGCCGAGCGCGCCGCGCAGATCGGCCGGCTCGCGGTAGTGCACGCCGGTCATCCCGAGCGCCGCGGCCGCCTCGACGTTCTCCAGGCGGTCGTCGACGAACAGGCACCGCTCCGGGGCGGTGCCCGCCCTCCCGGCCGCGATCTCGTAGATCCCGCGGTCCGGCTTGGCCACGCCCACCCGGGCGCTGCTGACGACGTGGTCCGCGAGGTCCGACAGGCCCAGCGCTGCCAGGTCGTCCTCCAGTTGGTGGGTCGCGTTCGTCACCAGGACCAGCACGAGCCCCGCCGTCCGGGCCGTGCGCAGTACGGAGACCACCGCCTCGTCGGCCGCGAACGGCGCCTGCGCGAAGGCCGCGGCCAACTCCCTAGCCGTCTCCTCGGGTATGCCGCCGCCGTCCACGAGCGCGACGACGACGGAGGCCACCCAATCCGGGACGGTGATACGACCGAGCAGGAGCGGGCCGTCCAGCTCAGGGCTGAAGGCCGCCGCCGCCGTGGTGCCCACGGGCAGTCCGGCGGCCCGTTCCAGCTCCGCCAAGCGGGTCGTGTCGTAGAAGCGGATCACATTGTCGAAGTCGCAGAGCACCGCGTCGAAGGGCCTGCGCGCGGCGGATTCCCGAAGAGTCGTCACCCGGACTGACTATCACGGCGACGACCGGGCGAGCTCCGTCAGCGCGTCGGGACACCCAGGGCCTGCTGGAGCGGGACCGGCCGGGGCGCGGCGGCCGCGGCCGGCGGCGGATCCAGCCGGACCGGTGGGGGCGGGGCCGCCGGGAGGGTCATCCCGAGGATTCCGCAGGGCGCCTCCGGGGTCGCGTACGGGAGGTGCAGGCGGCCCTCGGGGGTCCACAGGCCCGTGCCGCCGAGCCAGCCCGCCGGGGCGCCGAGCCGGAAGACGTGCCGGTCGGCGGGGCGCCACAGGGCGAGGCCGGCCTCACCCACCCGCAGCGCGACCCCGCAGGTCTCCGGCATCAGGGCCTGGCCCGGCTGCACCGCGAACGGGGTCGCCTCCTCCTCCAAGCGCAGGCACTCCGGGAAGCGCACCGGGCGGGTGCTGCCCAGCACCCCCCATCCCAGGCGCGGTTCGCCCGGGGCGTCGGAGCGGATCAGCAGCAGCCCGCTGTCCGGGTCGGCCAGCAGCAGCCGGTCGTCGCTGGCCTCGGCGATCTGGAGCAGCGGGGACACCTCGCCGCCCCGCCCCAGATCCACGGCGACGGCCTTGACGGTGCCCTCCAGCTCCCGGTCCAGGGCGAGCAGCCGGCCCGCCCGGTCCAGCCAGACCCCGCCCGAACACCGGCCGGGAACGCGGGCCACCTCACCGAAGGCGCCGCCCGCCACCTGCCACACGGTGGTCCCGGAGTCGCTCACGGCCAGGGCGAAGGCGCCGAGCCCGTCCGGGCACGGCGGGAGCAGCCGGACCCGTAGCCCTTCCTCCGCCTCCACCGAGCCGAGCTGGAGCTCGCCGGTCCGGGGCCCGGCCTCCGCCCCCGTCGGGTACAGCAGCGCGAAGGCGTGCCGGTCCGCGACCCGACGGTGGATCAGCACCCGCCCGTCGGTCAGCGCGAGCAGCTCGCTGTCGGCCTCCTCGGGCTGCGCGAGCGGCAGCGGCACCGCGTACGCCTCGGCCCCGGCCAGGGTCCAGCGCTCCGCGTAGCGTGCCTCGCCCTCACCGGCGAGCCGGGCGGCGTACGAACCGTCCGCGGCGATCGCGAACGGAGCCGTGGTCCTCACATCGATGGCACAGACAGTCATCCGGGCCGTCACCTCCGATGAGGAAGCTAGTTTTCGCACTTCCTGCCGAACAACACCACCAACTCCGCTTCACACATACGGGTGTCCGGGTGGCGATTCGCCTGTGGTCGAGGAGGCGATTGTGCTGTGCGATATCGGGGCGTTTAGGGGGCTCCGCCCCCGCACCCCCGCGGACGGCATCAGCCAAATCCAGCCCCGCCGGCGTTTGAGGCGTGGGGGTCCCCCCGGACGGAGTCTGGGGGAGGGTCTGGGGCGGAGCCCCAGGGAGCCCGGGCGCGGCCGGGGGCGCTTGCGCAGCGGTGTCGTAGCCGTCGACCAGGCCGGTAGGCCATGGGGCGGTCGCCCCGGACGGTAGCCTTGGCCTGTGCCCCGTCTCTCTGAAGTCATCGCCGCGCTGGACGCTCTCTGGCCCCCCTCGCGGGCCGAGCAGTGGGATGCCGTCGGCACCGTCTGTGGCGACCCCGATGCCGAGGTCTCCCGGGTGCTGTTCGCCGTGGACCCCGTACAGGAGATCGTCGACGAGGCGGTCAAGCTGGGCGCCGACCTGGTCGTCACCCACCACCCCCTCTACCTGCGCGGCACCACCACCGTCGAAGCCGGCACCTTCAAGGGCCGCGTCGTGCACACGCTGATCAAGAACGACATCGCGCTGCACGTGGCCCACACCAACGCCGACACCGCCGACCCCGGAGTCTCCGACGCCCTCGCCGGCGCCCTGGACCTGCGGATCACCGGCCCGCTCGTGCCCGACCCGAGCGACCCCGCCGGCCGCCGGGGCCTGGGCCGGCTCTGCGAACTGGACCACCCCGAGACCCTGCGCGAGTTCGCCGCGCGCGCCGCCGCCCGGCTGCCGCGCACCGCGCAGGGCATCCGCGTCGCGGGCGATCCCGAGGCGGTCATCCGTACCGTCGCCGTCAGCGGTGGCTCCGGCGACAGCCTCTTCGCGCAGGTCCGCGCCGCGGGCGTGGACGCGTACCTCACCGCCGACCTGCGCCACCACCCGGTGTCCGAGGCCCGCGAGCAGAGCCCGCTCGCCCTCGTCGACGCCGCGCACTGGGCCACCGAGTGGCCCTGGTGCGAGCAGGCCGCCGCGCAACTCGACGCGATTTCCGAACGCCACGGCTGGGGCCTGCGTACCCACGTCTCGCGCACGGTCACCGACCCCTGGACGGTGCACGCGCCGTCCGTCACCTCACCTTCTACCTCTGGAGCCCCCAACTGAACGCCGAGCCCGCCGACCAGATCCGACTTCTCGACGTCCAGGCCCTGGACGTCCGGCTGTCTCAGCTCGCCCACAAGCGCAAGTCGCTGCCGGAGCACGCCGAGGTCGACTCGCTGACCAAGGACCTCAGCCAGCAGCGCGACCTGCTCGTCGCCGCGCAGACGCAGGCCAGCGACGCCGCCCGCGAGCAGACCAAGGCGGAGCAGGACGTGGACCAGGTGCGCCAGCGCGCCGCCCGCGACCAGGCGCGACTGGACTCCGGCGTGGGCGTCTCGGCCCGGGACCTTGCGAACCTGCAGAGCGAGGTCGTCTCCCTCGCCAAGCGGCAGGCCGACCTGGAAGACGTCGTCCTGGAGGTCATGGAGCGCCTGGAGGCCGCGCAGGAGCGGGTCACCGAGATCACCGAGCGCGTCTCCGCGCTGGAGGCCAAGCTGACGGACGCCACCGCGCGCCGGGACGCCGCCACCGGTGAGATCGACGCCGAGGCCGCCAAGATCGCCAAGGACCGCGAGGTCATCGTCGGCTCCATGCCGGCCGACCTGATGGCCCTGTACGAGAAGATCCGCGTCAAGCAGGGCGGGGTCGGCGCCGCGCGCCTTTACCAGCGCCGCTGCGAGGGCTGCCGGCTGGAGCTCGACATGGCCGAGGTCAACGAGATCAAGGCCGCCGCCCGCGACCAGGTCGTACGCCACGAGAACTGCGGTCGCATCCTGGTCCGTACGGCCGACTCGGGCATCTGATGCCGCGGCATGTCGGGTTCGTCGTGGAGGCGGACGGCGGCTCCCGGGGCAACCCGGGGCCCGCCGGCTACGGCGCGGTCGTCCTCGACCCGGCGACGGGGGAGACGCTGGCCGAGCGCGCCGAGTTCATCGGCGTCGCGACGAACAACGTGGCGGAGTACAAGGGGCTGATCGCGGGCCTCAAGGCGGCCCGCGAGCTGGCCTCCGACGCGCGGGTGCTCGTCCGGATGGACTCCAAGCTCGTCGTCGAGCAGATGTCGGGCCGCTGGAAGATCAAGCACCCGGACATGCGGCCGCTGGCGGCGGAGGCGGCGAAGATCTTTCCCGCCTCCCAGGTGACGTACGAGTGGATCCCGCGCGAGAAGAACAAGCACGCGGACCGGCTCGCCAACGAGGCGATGGACGCGGGCAAGCGCGGCAGGCAGTGGGAGCCGTCCGCCTCCAGCGCGAGCCTCGACCACTCGGCGGCCCGCTCCTTGTCGACCCCGCCGCCGTCCGGCCCGCCCGGAGACGCCACGGCGGGGGCCGCGGCCGTCCGAGCGGCGCTCGCCTCCTCCTCCCGTACGTCGGCCACCGCGTCGGCGCTCGCGGACGCGGGGGCCGACACCCTGTTCGCGGAGCCCGAGCCGGCCGCGGCGGGACGCATCCCGTCCCCGGCGGAGGGGCACGGCCAGGCCGCCGGAGCGGCGACGGCCCCTGCCGTCGGTACCGGGTGGGGGCCCGACATGGGGGCGCCCGCGACGTTCGTGCTGCTTCGGCACGGCGAGACCGCGCTCACCCCGCAGAAGCGGTTCTCCGGGAGCGGGGGCACCGACCCCGAGCTGTCCCCGGTGGGACGCCGCCAGGCGGCGGCCGTCGCCGAGGCCCTCGCCGCACGCGGCACCGTGCAGGGCATCATCGCCTCCCCGCTGCGCCGCTGCCGCGAAACCGCGCAGGCGGTCGCCGACCGCCTCGGCCTCGACGTCACCGTCGACGACGGCCTGCGCGAGGTGGACTTCGGCGCCTGGGAGGGCCTGACCTTCGCCGAGGTGCGGGAGCGCTTCCCGGACGACCTCCAGGCCTGGCTGGACTCCCCGAAGGCGGCACCCACCGGCGGCGGCGAGAGCTTCATGGCCGCCACCCGCCGGATCTCGGCGACCCGCGACCGCCTGCTGGCGGCCCATGCCGGCCGGACGATGCTGCTGGTCACCCACGTGACCCCGGTCAAGATCCTGGTCCGCCTCGCCCTGGGCGCCCCGCCGGAGGCCCTGTTCCGCATGGAACTCTCCGCGGCCTCCCTCTCGGCGGTGGCCTACTACGCGGACGGCAACGCCTCGGTACGGCTGCTGAACGACACCTCGCACCTGAGGTAGGCCGGGCCCCCGCCACCGGCGTTCCGGCGGCGGGGGCGACGCTGCTCACCGCGTCGGCATCAGGGTGCGGGCTTGAGGTGGCCGAGGGCTTCCACGGACTTGCCCAGGGCGCGGGCCATGTTGTGGGCGTCGGCCTGGGCGGACCGGATCTTGCCGCTCGCCTCCCGCGTGTACTGGCGGGGGAGCCGTACGTCGTCCGTGGTGGCCCAGTCGTCGTCGCGCGCCTCGATGTGCCGGGCCAGGTGGAGCAGCGCGTCTTCGAGGTTCCGGGCGAGGGCGAGCAGGCTCTCGGTCACGGAAGCGACGTCGGCGAGGCCCGCGTAGGCGCCACGGGGGTCGGAGGTCGCCTCGGCGAGGTCACGTATGAGCGCGGCTGCGGCCGCGGGGTGATCGGTCATGGGTGCGAGCGTGCCCCATGACGCGCCCCTCCGGGGGGTGTTCGCGACACCCCGACGGAGTGGAAAGGCAGACGAGCCGGCCTGTACGCCGGGTTCTGTCACCCGGTGACCTCGCGGTCGCCGGGGAGACGGCCATCCATCTAGGACCGGTGTTGCCACCGGCCTCGTGCGGTCTACCCGCGAACTCGGGCGAGCAGCCCTCGATCGTCCGCGCAGACCCGTCCGAAGACGGATCCTCTTGACCTTGCTCCGGGTGGGGTTTACCTAGCCGCCTGAGTCACCTCAGGCGCTGGTGGTCTCTTACACCACCGTTTCACCCTTACCGAGGGCCGAGGCCCCCGGCGGTCTGTTTTCTGTGGCACTGTCCCGCGGGTCACCCCGGGTGGGCGTTACCCACCACCCTGCTCTGTGGAGCCCGGACGTTCCTCGGCGGGATCCGGGGATCCCGACGCGGCCGCCCGGCCGACTCGTCTGCCGTGGTGGCCATGTTACCTGCGGCGAACGTCGCGCTTGACCTTGACGCAGCGGCAGGGTTTCTACTGGGGGCCATGCGGATCGGAGAGATCGCCGCGCTCGTCGGGCTCACGACCCGGGCGATCCGGCACTACCACCATGTCGGGCTGCTCCCGGAGCCGGAGCGGCGCCCCAACGGTTACCGGGCCTACGGCGTCCGCGACGCCGTCCTGCTGGCCCGCGTACGCCGGCTCACCGAGCTCGGGCTGAGCCTCGACGAGGTGCGGGACGTCCTCGCGGACGACGCCGGGCGCGAACTGGTCGACGTACTGGAGGAACTGGACGCCGACCTGGCCCGGCAGGAGGCCGAGATCGCCGAGCGCCGGCGGCGGCTCGCCGTGCTGCTGGCCGCCGGGCCCGGGGGCGCCGAGCCGCTGTCGCCCGCGCTCGCCGCGCTGCCGGCGAACGCGCCGGAGACCGCATCGCGTTCCGCCGCGATGGACCGCGAGCACCTGGAGCTCCTCGACGCCTCGGGCGCGGGTGGCGAGGAGCTGTACGCCGCGCTCGGACCGTTGGCCGCCGATCCCGCCGTGCTCGCGCTGTACGAGCGGCTGGACGCCCTCGCCGACGCCCCGACCGACGATCCGCGGATCCCGGGACTGGCGGCGGAGTTCGTGGCGGCCGTGCCCGACGAGGTGTTCGCCTCGGTCCGCGCCGACGGGGCGGTCGTGTCCGGGTTCCAGGAGGCGCTGCTCGCCGAGTACGCGCCCGCGCAGGCGGAGGTCGTCCGCCGGGTGATGGAGGCGTTCATGAAGAGGGGCAGGGGATGAGCGGGATACGGGTGGCGCGGATCGGCGTTCTCGCCGTCGTTCCGGCGGAGCTGGTGCTCGTGGTGTGTCTGGCCGCCGGGGTCCGGCTCCCGGGGTGGGCCCTCGCCCTCGCCGAGGGCCTGGTGCTCGGGGTGCTGCTGCTGGAGGTCGGGGTGTTCGTCCGGCTCTACGCGGCCGAGCGCGGCCGCGGCGCGCGGCGCGGGGACGCCGGGCGGGCGGCCGTGCGGGCCGTCGTGCCCGTGCGGGTGCGACGGCTGCTGGCGCACGAGCTGCGGGCGGGCGCCTCCCTCGGGTGGTGGGCCCTGCGGCGCAAGCACGGTGTGCGGGCCGGGGACCTCGCCGCCGGGTACACGGCGCCGCAGACCGCGATGATGTACGGGATGCTCTTCGTGTCGGTGATCGAGACCGTCGCGCTGTCCTTCCTCATCCCCTGGCCGGCCGTGCACCGGGTGGTGCTCGTCCTCGACGTCTACGGGATCCTGATCATCCTCGCCCTGCACGCCGCCTGCGTCACCCGGCCGCACGTGGTGCGCCCCGACGGGTCCCTGCGGATTCGCTACGGGGCCCTGTTCGACCTGGTGGTGCCGCCGGACGCGGTGGCCTCCGTACGCGTGGACCGCCGCTACCCCGAGGGCCGGCTGGTCACCGTCTCCGAGGAAGGGGTGCTCGACCTGATCGTCGGCAGCCAGACCACCGTGACGCTGGAGCTGACCGGCCCCCTCCCCTTCACCCGCCCGCTCGGGGCCAGGGGAGAGGCGCGCGTCGTCCGCTTCCACGCCGACGACCCCGGGGCGCTGGTCGCGGCCGTCAAGGCGGGCAGGGCCGTCACGCGGTAGCGAAGAGGATCTTCGCCGTCCCCGGGTCCGCCTGCGTGAGGCGGACCCGGACGCGCTCGCCCAGCGGCAGCTGCTCCCGCTCGGACTCGACGCGGCCGACCACCGCCGGCTCCTCCAGGTGGACCGTGCCCACCAGCGGCTCCCGGTCCATGACGTCGATCACCGTGGCCTCGAAGGTCTCCCCGACGCGGTCCTTCAGCACGGCCGCCTCGACGAGGTCCACGGACTCCCGCTCGGCCGTGTTCGCCAGCCGGGTGCCGTCCGACATCCGCTCGGGGAGCTCCGCGAGCCCGTCCACCGCCCACCGCGGGGGCTCGGCCCCGGCCGCCGCGGCCACGCACAGCTCGCCGCAGTACCGGTCGACGAGCCGCCGCAGGGGCGCGGTGCAGTGCGCGTACGGGGCCGCCACCGCGGAGTGGATCGCCGGGTCGGGGGTCTCGCCGCCGGTGAAGACGGTGTAGCCCGCGCCGCGCAGCAGGGCGGTGCACTCCTGGAGGAAGGCCGCGTGGGCGGGGCGGTGCGGATCGAGGGAGCGGACGAGTTCCGCGTACGGGACGTGGTGCGGCCAGTCCACCCGCAGGGCCTTCGCCGCCCGCCGCAGCTTGCCGACGGCGCCGTCGGGGGCGTTCGGCAGGGTGCGCAGGATGCCGGCCCCGGCGGCCAGCATCAGGTCGGCCGCCGCCATGCCGGTCATGAGGGAGATCTGGGCGTTCCAGCCGTCGGCGGGCAGCGGGGCGCGGTAGGCCAGGGCGTACGAGCCGTCCTGTACGACGATCTCCTGCTCGGGCACGTTGAGGGAGATGCCGCCGCGCTCCCGTTCCAGGGCCTCGCGCAGCCGGCCGATGTCCTTGAGGAGGGCGAGCGGTTCCTCCGCCGCACCGGAGTCGATGGCCTTCTGGACGCCGTCGTAGTCGAGCTTGGCCCGGCTGCGGACCAGGGCGCGGCGCACGTCGGTGGTCTCGACCCGGCCGTCGGCGTCCAGGTCGAGCCGCCACAGCAGGGCCGGGCGGGTCTGGTCGGGCAGCAGGCTGGCCGCTCCCTCCGAGAGCACGGCCGGGTGCAGCGGGACCTTCCCGTCGGGGAAGTACAGGGTGGTGACCCGGCGGTGGGCCTCGGCGTCGAGGGCGCCGCCCGGGGTGACGAACGCGGCGACGTCGGCGATGGCGTAGTGCACGCGGTAGCCACCGGAGGATCGTTTCGCCAGGTGCATGGCCTGGTCGAGGTCGACCGAGGTCGGGGGGTCGATGGTGAAGAAGGGGATGTCGGTGCTGTCCAGCTCGGGCAGGCGCGGGTGCACGGCCGCGTGCTCGGCCTCGGCGAGGACCGCCGCCGGGAACTCCCCGGGCACCTCCAGCTTCGTCCGCAGTTCACGCAGCGCGGCCCGCAGGGCAGCCCCGTCTGCGCCGGTCATGTGCATCTGACGGCGTGGCATGGGTCGAGCCTAGGCCCTGGCCGCGCGGTTTGCGCGGTTCGGCCGGTTTTGCCGGTTCGGCCCGCTGGGGGCGGGGCCGTACTCGCGCGGTTCGGCGACGCGGCGAGTTCGCCGTGCCGGCCCGGGGATGCCCGCGTAGATCGTCCGGGCGGGGTCGGCGAGCCGTCTACCCTGGCGAGGGGCCGCATCCCCGCGTCGTGTCGTATTGAAGGAGAACCACCGTGCTCGTGCTGCTGCCGCCGTCCGAAGGAAAGGCCGCCGGCGGCTCCGGCGCACCCCTGAAGCCGGAGACGCTGTCGCTGCCCGGACTGGCCGCGGCCCGCGCGGCGGTGCTGGACGAGCTGGTCGAGCTGTGCGGGGCCGACGAGCTCAAGGCGCGCGAGGTGCTGGGCCTGAGCGAGGGTCTGCGGGGCGAGGTGGCGAAGAACCTGGAACTCCGGTCGGCGGCGGCCCGCCCGGCGGGGGAGATCTACACGGGCGTGCTGTACGACGCGCTGGGCCTGGCCGACCTCCCGGAGGCGGCCCGGGGCCTCGCGGAGCGTTCGCTGCTGGTCTTCTCGGGGCTGTGGGGCGCGGTGCGGATCGGCGACCGCATCCCGTCGTACCGCTGCTCGATGGGCGTGAAGCTGCCGGGGCTGGGGGCGCTGGGCGCGTACTGGCGGGGGCCGATGGCGGAGGTCATGCCGGAGGCGGCCGGGGACGGGCTCGTACTGGACCTGCGGTCGGCGGCGTACGGGGCGGCGTGGAAGCCGAAGGGCGAGGTCGCGGGGCGGACGGCGACCGTGCGGGTGCTGCATTCGCAGGTGGTGGACGGGGTCGAGAAGCGGTCCGTGGTGAGCCACTTCAACAAGGCGACGAAGGGCCGACTGGTCCGGGACCTGCTGCTGGCGGGCGCCGTGCCGGGTGGGCCGGGCGAGCTGGTCGACGCCCTGCGGGACCTGGGCTACGTGGTCGAGGCCGAGGCCCCCGCGAAGCCGGGCAAGGCGTGGTCGCTCGACGTGGTGGTCACCCAGATCCACCACTGACCTCCCGGTGGGGGTCGGGCCGGGCGGGTGCGGGCTCCGGGGGCTCGGCCCCCGCGCCTCAATCGCCGGCGAGGCTGGGATGGCCCCCCCCGGGCGGGGTGTCGTGGCCCGGCTGGTGGGGCTCCGCCCCACACCCCGCGCCTCAAACGCCGGCGAGGCTGGGATGGTCCCCCGGGCGGGGTTTCGCTCCTCGGGCCGGTCCGCGGTGTCCCTCCGGGGCGTCTCCTCGTCCTCGCGCACTGAGGGTCATCCCGGCTGCTGA
>NZ_JBHWJY010000145.1:0-10518 GCF_042731135.1 Streptomyces sp. NPDC059874 | reverse complement strand
CGTCAGTACGCGGCCGGGGCCGGCCCGTCGAGCCCAGTTGGGGCGCCGCCTACTTGGCGGGGTCCACCTGGAAGGCCTTCGCCAGGTCGTCGAGGACCACGTCCGCGCCCTGGAGGGAGACCGAGGTCATCCAGATCGAGTCGTCCACCTCGTGGACCTGGTTCTTCTGGACCGCGTTCAGGCGCTGCCACAGCGGGTTGGCGGTGAACTTCTTCTTGCGCTCCTCGCCACCCGAGAAGCTGGTCATGAAGATGTGGTCCGCGTCGGCCTGCTCGATCTGCTCTTCGCTGATCTCGATGTTGAACTTGGCCTCGTCACGCTGGTTCTCGGGACGGGTGAGGCCCATGTCGTTCAGGATGATGCCGCTGAAGGTCTTGGGCAGGTAGATGCGCGTCGGGCCGTCGACGAAGCGGACGACCGAGAAGGTGGGCTTGCCGTTGGCGCCGCCACCCTTGGCGTTGATCGCGTCACCGATCTTCTTGGCACGGGTCTGGTACGCCGTCAGCTTGGCGGCGGCCTTCTCCTCCTGGCCCAGCGCCTGACCGAGGAAGGTGATGTTCTCCTTCCAGATCGGGCCGGTGGTCTTGACGAACACGGTCGGCGCGATCTGGCTCAGCCGGTCGTAGAAGTCGGCGTGACGGACCGTCGCGGAGACGATGAGGTCGGGCTTGAGGGCCGCGATCGCCTCGAGGTTCGGGTTGTCGAGCGGGCCGACGTCCTTGGTCTCCTTCACCGCGTCACCGAGGTAGGCCGGGAAGCCCTTCTGGTCACGATAGGCTCCGATACCGCCGACCAGCGGCGCATCGAGGGCGACGACGGCCTCGACGAGGCTGTTGTCCAGCGCCACAACACGCTTGGGCTTGGCCTTGATCTCGGTCTGGCCCTTGTCGTGGGTGATCGTGCGCGGGAAACCGGCCGACTCGGCGGCGGCCGACTTCGAGGACTCGGCGGCCGGCTTCTTGTCGTCGCTGCCGCCGCCGCAGGCGGCCAGCGAGAGGGCCATGGCTGCCGTGAGAACGGCAACGGCGAACCGGCCCGGCCGGCGACGCTGAGTGAAGGTGTTCATCAGTTCTCAGTTCTCCAGAGGGAACATTTGTTCTTAGGTAAGGCTTGCCTGAGTAAACGCGTTGTGAAGAGTAGCCGCTCTTCGTGGTCAAATCCAGACGGGGGGTGTGTGACAAATTCGGTTAGGCATCCCTTACCTTGTGTAAGTGTCTCTGAAGCCCGCCACCGCGAACGCCGCCGCGGCCCCCGCCCCAACCGTCCCGCCACCCCGACGAGTTCTCTCCCGAACCCTGGTGCTCACGGCGCTGGTCGCCACGGTGGTCGTCATGGTCTGCGCCTCCCTCGCGATCGGCACCAAGGCCGTGCCGCTCTCCGACGTGCTGGCCGCGATAACCGGAAGTGACGCCGGCGACGCCGTGGTGGTCCGCGAACTGCGCATGCCCCGCACCTTCCTGGGACTGCTGGTCGGACTCGCGCTGGGCGCCGCCGGCGCGGTGGCCCAGGACATCACCCGCAATCCGCTCGGCGACCCCGGGCTCATCGGCATCAGCGCGGGCGGTTCGTTCGCGGTCGCCGCGAGCATCGGCGTGCTGGGGCTGACGAGTTCGTACCAGTACATCTGGTTCGCCTTCCTGGGCGGGGCGTTGGCCGGCCTGATCGCCTACGCCGTCGGTGGCACCGGTTACGGCGGCGCCACCCCCGCCAAACTCGCCCTGGCCGGCGCGGCCGTGACCGTACTGCTCGACGCGGGCACCAACACCCTGGTGCTGCTCGACGTCCGCACCCTGGACCAGTACCGCTTCTGGGCGGTCGGATCGCTGGCCGGCCGGGACGCGCAACTGGGCATGGAACTGCTCCCGTTCGTCGTCGTCGGACTCGCCCTGGCCCTCGGCCTCAGCGGCCGTCTCAACGCCCTCGCGCTCGGCGACGACCTGGCCAGCTCGCTCGGCACCCCGGTCAAGTCCACCCGCGCCCTGGGCGCGCTGGCGGTGGTCCTGCTGACCGGCGCGGCCGTCGCCGCCGCGGGTCCCGTGACCTTCATCGGCCTGGTCGTCCCGCACGTCGTACGGGCCTTCACCGGGCCCGATGCCCGCTGGCTGGTGCCGTGTTCGGCGCTGGGCGGAGCCTCGCTGATGCTCGCGGCCGACGTGGTGGGCCGGATGGTGGCCCGGCCGGGCGAACTCGAGGCGGGTGTGGTGACCGCGCTGCTCGGGGCGCCGTTCCTCGCGCTGCTGGTCAAGCGCGGCAAGCTCAAGGAGCACACCCGATGACCACGACGAGCAGCACGAGCACGACGAGCGGGACGGGCAAGACGGGCAGGACGGGCAAGACCCGACCGGCGAGCCCTGGGAAGAAGTTGCGGCAGCTCCGGTTCGAAGTCGGGCCCGTCGGCGTCGCCGTGCGCCCCCGGGTCGCCCTCACGGTGCTCGGTCTCGCCGTCACCGGCTTCGCAGGCCTGATCGCCTCCGTCTCGCTCGGCACCTACGCGATCCCGGTCGGCGACGTTCTGGGAGCGGTGCTCGGCACCGGTTCCGGCGCGGCCGACCTGATCGTCCACCAGCTGCGACTGCCGCGCGCACTGACGGCCCTGCTGGTGGGGGCCGCGTTCGGGCTGGCCGGCGCGGTGTTCCAAGCCGTCACCCGCAACCCGCTGGCCAGCCCGGACCTGATCGGCATCGCGGCCGGCGCCGGGGCGGGTGCGGTGGGCGTCATCCTCATCGGCGGGGTCACCGCGGCCGGCGCCGGCACCTTCGGAGCCGTGCCGTTCGGGGCCCTCGCCGGGGCGCTGTTGACCTCGGTCGTCATCTATCTGCTGGCCTACCGGGACGGCACCATCACCGGCTACCGGTTCGTGCTCGTCGGCCTCGCCGCGAACGGCGCCCTGATCGCTGTGACCCGCTGGCTGCTGGCCCGCGCCGACATCGACCAGGCCTCCCGCGCCATGGTGTGGCTGACCGGCAGCCTCAACGGGCGCGGCTACGAGCACGTCCAGTGGGCCGGGCTGGCGCTGGTGGTGCTCCTGCCGCTGACCCTGGCGCTCGCCCGCCCGTACCAACTGCTCCAGTACGACGACGACACCGCGCGCAGCCTCGGCATCCCGCTGCGGCACGCCCGGATCGCCCTGCTGGTCCTCGCCACGTGCCTGACCGCGCTGGCGACGTCCGCGGCCGGGCCGATCGCCTTCATCGCGCTCGGCGCCCCGCAGATCGCGCGGCGGATCAGCGGCACCGCCGGCATCCCGCTGGTCACCAGCGCGCTGACCGGAGCGGTGCTGCTCGTCCTCGCCGACCTGGGCGGGCGAATCGTCCTCGCCCCGACCGAACTGCCCGTCGGCGTGCTCACCGGCGCCGTGGGCGCCCCGTACCTGCTGCTACTCCTCGCCCGTACCAACCGGGCCGGAAAGGGAGGCTGACATGACCGCCCCGCTGACCGAGACCCAGCCCACCGGCCTCTCCCCCACCGCGCTCCACGCCTCCGGGCTGCGCCTGGGCTACGGCGACCGCATCGTCTGCGAGGAGCTCGACCTCGACATCCCGGCCGGGCAGGTGACGGCGCTCGTCGGCCCGAACGCGTGCGGGAAGTCCACCGCGTTGCGGGCGCTGGCCCGGCTGCTCAAGCCGGTAGGCGGCGCCGTCCACCTGGACGGTGAGGACATCGCGGGCCTGTCCGCCCGGGAGTTCGCGATGCGGCTCGCCCTGCTGCCGCAGACTCCCAGCGCGCCGGACGGCATCTCCGTACGCGATCTCGTGTCCCGTGGCCGTACCCCGCACCAGCGGTGGTGGCGCCAGTGGTCCTCCTCGGACGAGGCCGCGGTGGACGCGGCGCTGGCGGCGACGGGTTCGGCGGAGCTGGCGACCCGCTCCATCGACGAGCTGTCGGGCGGCCAGCGCCAGCGCGTGTGGATCGCGATGGCCTTGGCCCAGCACACGCCGGTCCTGCTGCTGGACGAGCCGACGACCTACCTCGACCTCGCCCACCAGGTCGACGTCCTCGAACTGGTCGCGGACCTCAACCGCACGGAGGGCCGCACGGTGGTGATGGTCCTGCACGAGCTCAACCTCGCGTGCCGGTACGCCGGCCACCTCATCGCGATGCGCGACGGCCGGGTGATCGCGGCCGGCCCGCCCTCGGAGATCATCACGCCGGACCTGGTCCACGAGGTCTTCGGCCTCCGCGCCGAAGTCATCGAATGCCCGGTCGCGGGCACCCCCCTGGTCGTTCCGATGGGCGGCCGCCGCACCGAGATCGCCTGACGCCGGTCAGCACGCCGTCTGCTCCGGGTCGCCGGCCCCCGCGGCCGCCGCCGTGCGGGCGTACCGCAAGAGCACCCCGTGGCCCTCAGCCGATTCGTTCGGTGAGGGCGACACGCCCCCGGGGGTGGCGCTGCCCCCGGGGGTGACACGGCCCCGGGGGGTGGCGCGGCCCCCGGGGATCACGCCCGCCGGCCCGCCGCCGAGCGCCGGCAGCTCGGCCGTGAACAGCTCGACCTGGCCGGTCATGCCCCGCAGGCCCCAGTACGACAGCAAGGCTCCGACGAACCGGTACGCCCGGTCCGCGTCCCCCGCGTTCACGGCCGTCCGCAGGGCGAAGACCATGTTGTCGTGCTCGGCTTCGAACAACCGGATGGCGTACGGCTGTTGCTCGGTGCGCAGCAGTGGTGCGTACTCCTCGGCCAGCGCGATGAAGTAGTCGGCGAAGGGCGCGGCGAGATCGGCCCCGGAGGCCGCGTGCTCGGAGGCGGCGTAGGCACGCTCCGTCTCCCGCATGCGGTAGCGCGCCTCCTCGCCGCCGCAGACCTCCACGAGGGATTTCTCGACGAGGGAGCTCAGCGAGTAGAGCACGTCGGCGGCGGGCAGCGACTCGTCCGAGCAGATCGCTTCCAACGCGTCCAGAGTGGCCCCGCCGGGGAAGACGGACAGCCTGCGCGCCAGCACGCGCTCGGGCTCGTCCAGCAGGTCCCAGCTCCATTCGACGACGGCGCGCAGGGTGCGCTGCCGTGCCGGCGCGGTCCTGCTCCCGGACGCCAGCAGTCTGAACCGGTCGTCGAGCCGTCTGGCGATCTGGTCGGCGCTCATCGCCCGCAGCCGGGCGGCGGCCAGTTCCAGCGCCAGTGGCATCCCGTCCAGCCGCCGGCAGATCTCCACCACGGCGCCCACCGTGGTCCCGTCGAGCACGAAGCCCGGCCGGACGCTGGTGGCCCGGTCGACGAACAGCCGCACCGACGCGGCCTCGACGGCCTCGGCCGGACCGGGATCTCCGATCGGCAGGTCGAGCGGACCGAGAGGGAACAACACCTCTCCGGTGATCGCCAGGGGTTCCCTGCCGGTGGCGAGGATCCTCAGCCGCGGCTGTCGGTCGAGCAGCCGGTCGGCGAGATCCGCGACCGCGTCGACGAGGTGCTCGCAGTTGTCCAGCAGCAGCACCGCGTCGTCCGCGTCGAGCAGTTCGGCCAGCCGGTCGACCGGTGTCGGCTTCTCCCTCGCGCCGTAGGGCCGGCGGTCGGTGTCGGCGAGTACCGCCAGTACCGCGTCGGCGAGCCGGTCGGGCGCGCCCACCCCGGCCAGGGGCACGAACCACACCTGGCCGAGCTGATGGGCCCGGTCCCGCAGCACCGCCTCGAGGGCCAGCCTGGTCTTGCCCGATCCGCCGGGGCCGACGATCGAGACCAGGCGGGAGGCGGTCAGCAGCCTGGCGAGCTCGGCCAGTTCGGATTCCCGGCCGACGAAGCCGGCCAGGTGGGCCGGGAGCCTGCCCGGCGCGGCCACGGGCGCGGCTGCGGGGCGGTCCGTCTCGCCCCGGAGCAGGGCGAGATGGACCTGCTGCGATTCGACCGAGGGGTCGACACCGAGTTCCTCGCCCAGCCTGCGGCGGAGGTGCTCGTAGACCGCCAGCGCGTCGGGTCGGCGTCCCACCGCGGCCAGCGCGCGCATGTGCAGTGTGGCCAGTCGCTCGTTCAGCGGGTGTTCGGCCGCCGCCGCTCCGAGGTCCGCCAGCACCTGGGTGTGGCGACCCAGCAGCAGCTCCGCGTCGAAGCGGTCCTCGGCCGCCGCCGCCCGCAGCCCGTTCAGCCGCGTCGCGGACGGCCTGGCGAACGGCGCTTCCAGTACGTCCGCGAGGGCCTCTCCCCGCCACAGTCCCCATGCCCGGGCGAACAGCGCCGCGGCCTCCTTGCCCCGCCCCGCGGCCAGCTCGCGCCGTCCCCGCGCGAGCAGTTCTTCGAAAACGTGCACGTCGACGTCCCCGGCGCACACCGAAAGCCGGTAGCCGGCGGCCGTGAGCTCGACCGTTCCCGCCCGGCCCAACGCCTTGCGCAGGCGCGACACCGAGGCCTGCAGGGCGCTGCACGCCCCGGTCGGTACGCGCTCCCCCCAAAGATCGGCGATGAGCGTCTCGGTGGACACCGGACGGCCCGCCTCCAGGGCGAGCCGGGCCAGCACCATCCTCAGCCGGACGCTGCCGACGTCGAGCCGCGTCCCGTCATCGGCCCAGGCTTCGACCGGACCAAGCAGGCTGATACGCACGAGGGAACCCTTCCGCTCGGTGGCTTGATGTGTGTTGGCGGCGCCGCGTCGGTCAACTACGTGCCGGATCGCCCGGGTTGGACCGGGGGCATGGCCTGAACTGTACAGAGCAGTTCATGTGAACTCAACTGGTCAGTTCAGGGGCTGCTAGGCTGTCGCCCGACCGATACAGGACGGAGTGGAAGTGAGAGAGACCCCCCGGGTACCCGCGGGCGACCGGGCTGCCCGCAAGCGGCAGGCGATCATCCGGTCCGCCCGAGCGGCATTCGTGCGGGACGGCTTCCGGGTCGGCATGGACACGATCGCCACCGAGGCCGGTGTCTCCAAGGTGACCGTCTACAACCACTTCGGCAGCAAGGAACAGCTGTTCCTGGCCGTCATCGGGGACGCGCTCGAAGAGGCGCTCGGCGAAACCGTCGCGGGCACGGCCGAACGGCTGAAGAGCACGGGCGACGTCCGCACCGCACTGGTGTGGACGGCACGGGCCTGGGTGAGCGGAATGACGCGGCCCGAGGTGGTGGCGCTGCGCCAGCTGGTCGTGAACGAGGTCCGCCGTTTCCCCGAACTGGGCCAGGCCTGGAAGGAGAACGGTCCGGACCGGGCAAGGCCCTCGCTCGTCGAGACCTTCGAGCACCTCGTAGCCGAAGGCCGGCTCGACATGCCCGATGTCGAGGTCGCCATCGTCCAGTTCTACTCACTGGTGCTGTACCCGCACATCATCCACGCGGCCTACGGCATGACCCTGGACCCGGAGACGACCGAAGCGCTCACCAACACCGGGGTCGACATGTTCCTGGCCTACTACAAGTACCGGCCGGACGACCTGCGACAGGAGCACTGAACTCCCTCCCCCGCTGCGGCCTCAGAGCAGGCGTTCGGGGACCGAGCCGGCGGGGGCCGCGCCGGTGTGGAGGTCGCCGTCCGGCATGACGAGTTCCACGGCGCCCATCGGGTCGGCCGTGACCTCGCCGACGGCGGCGGCGTGGCGGCCGTACGGGTGGGCGCGCAGGGCCGTGAGAACCGACTGAAGGCGTTCCGGCGGGACGAACAGGCACAGGCAGCCGGCGCAGGCCGCGTCCAGGGGGGCCAGGCCGCGGGCGGCGAGGGCCACACGGGCCTCGTACCGTACGGGCAGGGCGGACTCCTCGACGCGCAGGGTCAACCCCCGGCCGGCGGCACACTGGCGCAACACCTCCGCGAGGCCGCCGGCGACCACCGTGCGGGCGTGGTGGATGCCGGCGCCGACGGTGTGCAGGAGGCCGCCGAGGGGGGCGCAGTCGCTGGGCACGTGGTGTTCGTAGCCGAGGCCGTCGCGCAGGGAAACCAGGTGGGCGGCGTGGCTGCCCAGGGGGCCGGTGACCACGATGCGGTCGCCGGGACGGACCGAGGCCAGGTCGAGCGGGGGGCCGCCGCGCACCCCGAAGGCGGTCGCGGTGACGAAGACCCGGTCGGCCTCGCCCGCGCGGACGACCTGGGTGTCGACGGCGGCGATGGTGACACCGGCCTCGGCCGCGGCGGCGCGCACCGACGCGGTCAGCCGGTGGACGAGGTCCAGCGGCAGGCCGGCCTCCAGCACGATGCCGAGGGCGATGTGGCGGGGTTCGGCGCCGGTGGCGGCCAGTTCGTTGACGGCGCCGCAGACGGCGACCCGGCCGATGTCGCCGTTGCCGAAGAAGGGCGGGTCGACGACGTACGTCCCGGCTCGGACCACGACGGTGGGGTCCGGGTCGAGGGCCTGCGCGACGAGGGCGCGTACCTCCGGTCCGAATCCGACCTGGGCCGCGTCCCATTCCTGCGTGTACGTCACGACAGCCACCCCCCGATGCCCACGAATCATGATCGTGAACCCATCATCCTGCGGGGGTGGCGTCCCGCATACCCGTGTCCGGGCACCTTCGCTGATGAGGGGTCAGTAGGGGCGGTCGTACGCGCGCAGCAGGAGGACGGCAACCACGGTGGCCAGGGCGGGGAGGGCCGCGAAGCCCGCCAGCATGCCGAGTTCCGCCGCGGCGGACTGCTCGGCGGCGCGTCCGGTGCCGGAGGAGACGTAGCCGGAGAGCTGGAGGACCAGGCCGTAGAGGAAGGGCCCGAGGGCCACGCCGAGCCCCTCGCCGGTGGTGAACACGCCGGACAGGACGCCCGCTTGGCGGCGCTCGGTGCGGGCGGCGTCGCGGGCGATGCAGTCCGGCAGCATGGCGTACAGGAAGAGGAGCTGGCCGGCGTGGCCCGTGCCGGCCAGGGCCATGCTGAGCAGGACCGCGCCTTCGGGGAGGACGGGAGCCGCGAGGAAGAGCAGGCAGCCGACGGCGAAGAGGGCGGAGGCGATGGTGTAGCCGCGGGGGCCGCGCAGGCGTTGCCAGAGGGGCATGGTGAGGAGGTTCGGCGCGACGAACGCGGCGACGAGGGCGCCGACGCCGGAGGAGTCGTGGAGCACGTGCTCGGCGAAGTACGGGGCGCCGGCGA
The DNA here is from genome assembly GCF_042731135.1 of Streptomyces sp. NPDC059874. Taxonomy (NCBI): domain Bacteria; kingdom Bacillati; phylum Actinomycetota; class Actinomycetes; order Kitasatosporales; family Streptomycetaceae; genus Streptomyces; species Streptomyces sp. NPDC059874. The sequence goes on along the minus strand of NZ_JBHWJY010000145.1, from coordinate 1,528 downwards.
GGAGGACGCCGGTCGCGACGGACTGGACGACCACGCAGCGCAGCAGGGCCATGAACGGCGGATTGGCGCGGGCTGCGGCGAACTGCTCCCGCAGGGTGGGCTCGTTGGCGGGGACGCGGGGTGCGTCGTGCGGCGTGCGGGCGGTGCCGGTGAAGACCCAGACGGCGCCGAGGGCGATGACCGCCCCGCCGAACACGCCGACCCAGCGGTGCCCGGCGAGGCCGCCGCCGCCCGCGTCGACGAGGGCGGGGGCGACGCCGCCGGTGACGAGGGCCGCGACCCCGATGACGGCGACGCGGCCGCCGACCAGCCGCATGCGGTCCTCTTCCCGGTCGGCGAGCTCGGCGGGCATCGCGACGTACGGCACCTGGAAGAACGCGAACGCGGTCGCGGTGAGCAGGTATCCGGCCGCGGTGAACCAGGCGCCGGCGGTGCCGGGCAGCGGGCCCGCGAAGGTCAGCGCGAACGCCAGGGCCATGGCGAGGCCGCCGCCGAGGACGTACGGGCGACGGGCCCCCCAGCGGGACCGCGTACGGTCGCTGGCGCGGCCGACGAACGGGTTGAGCACGGCGTCCCAGGCCTTGGGCACGAACACGATCACCCCCGCCAGTGCGGCGCCGACCCCCAGGGTGTCCGTGAGGTACGGGAGCAGCAGCAGCCCCGGGAGGGTGGTGAACGTCCCCGTGACGAGCGACCCCGAGGCGTAGCCGAACCGCAGGCGACGGGTCATCCCGTTGCCGCCCTGGGCGCCCGGCGGGGCGAGCCGGGTGCGGCCGGTCCCTGTGATGGCCATCGGGGGCGTCCTTCCTCCCTGGTACGGAAGGCCCCGCCCTGGGGGTGGGGGATGTCCCGGGGGCGGGGCTCTCGGGTACAGAGCGTGCCGGCGGGCGCATGTACGCGGCTAAAGCCCTTCGGCCGGAGGCCGGGTGTCGAGGCCGGCCCGGTCCCCGGGGACTTGGCCGGGCAGGCCCCACCCCCTGCGGTGAGGACCCCCGTGACCGGCCGTCGGGCCGCGGCGTCAGTCGTACGGCTCGCCGTCGTCGCCCTGGACCCGGGCCCCGCCGCCCAAGGCGCGGGCGACTTTCCGGAGGGCGTCGAGGACGGTCCGGTCCGGGTTCTTGGCGACGATCCGGCCGTCGCGCCAGTCCAGCCAGGCGCCGCCCGGGACCGTGCGGGCGAGCCAGGGGCTCTCGTACGTGATCCCGGCGGCCGTCGCCGCGCCGGCCGCTTCGAGCCCGGGGTCGGCGGCGACCACCGCGGCCCACTCGTCGGCCGTGATGCCGGGTGCGTCCTCGTCCCACCAGAACTCGGCGCGTGTGACGTGCACGTCGTATCCCATGGCCGACCAGGCTAGGGCGTCCCGCCGGTTCCGCCGGGGTCGGGTGTGCGTCGGGGCGTCCCCGCCGGGGTCGGGTGCGCGCCGGAATGTCCCGGCAGGACCCGGCCCGCACCGCCGGGGTCGGGTGTGCGTCGGGGCGTCCCCGCAGGGCGTCGAACGCAACCACCCTCGGCCCTCCGACCCCTGGAA
>NZ_JBHWJY010000144.1:0-10734 GCF_042731135.1 Streptomyces sp. NPDC059874 | reverse complement strand
GGGCTGAAATATCCAGCCCCGCCGGCGTTTGAGGCGCGGGGTACGGGGCGGAGCCCCGGGTATTTGAGCCCCGCCGGCGATTGCGGCGCCCGGCTACGGCGTGACCGCGTAGGCCTCCGCCGACCAGAGGCTGCAGCCGAAACGCGTCGCGCGGCGTTCGCACGTCACGCGGACGAAGCGCGCCTCCGGGGCGTCCAGACGGACCGTCTCGCGGCCGCCGGCGGAGGAGGCGACGGTCGCCGCCCGGTGCCAGGTGGTGCCGTCCGAGGAGGTCTCCACCCGGTACGCCGACGGGTGCGCCTCCTGCCAGTGGAGCTCCAGGCGGCCGATCCGGGCCGGGGACGGCAGTTGCGCCTGCCACCACGCGCCGTCCACCGCCGGTGAGGACCACCGGGTGTTCGGGTAGCCGTCCACCGCCGCCGACGCCGGGAAGTCCGCGGTCTCGTTCGCCGAGGAAGCGGCCCGCGCCGTGCGCAGCAGGTCCGGGCCGCCCGTACGGGGCACCGCACGCACCGTCAGGGTGCGGGTCTCCCCGCCGAAGGTGACCGGGACCGCGTAGGTGCCCGGTGCCGTCGTCGGGGCGACGCTGACCTCCAGCGGGATCGACACGTGCCCGCCCCGCGGGGCCACCACGGTCCCCGGCAGCCGGATCGAGACGCCCGCCGGCGGCTTCGCGGACAGAGTTCCGCGGACCTCGCCGGCGCCCAGGGCGGTCAGTTTCGCCGAGACCCGCCGCGCCGCGCCGCCGACCTCCGCGTCGGCCGCCGCGCCGTCCAGCAGTTCGAAGCCGGCCTGCGGGCCGTCCCCGAGCCAGGGCACCACCCGGTGCACCGCCGGCGCGGCCCCCGCCCAGGACAGCCGTACCGCGTCCGCGCGCAGTCCGCCCGTGTCCACCTGGGTCCAGCCCGAGGCGGCGGCCTCGGCCACCTTGCGCCAGCCCTCGCCGGGCACGTGGACCTCCACCGCCGCGCCCCGCGCGCCCGTCGGGAACGGGTCCGTCATCACCGTCACCGCCGACACCGGGCGTTCCGCGTCGAGCCGTACCGTCCAGCTGTTCGCGTCCCGCGTCACCGTGCCCGCCTTGCGGGCGGCTCCCGTCCACGCGTCCGCCTCCGCGGCGGCCTGCGTCAGGAAGGGGTCCAGTACGGCCTTGTCCACCCGCGCGGTGCTCGGCTCCGCCAGCACCTCCCGGGCTCGCGTCAGGGCCTGGGAGGCCTTCCAGGCGGCCGTACCGTCATTGCGGGCCTGGGCCTGAAGCACGTCCAGGGCCAGCTCTCCCGCCGTCCCGTAGCGCGCGAGCCGCTCCAGCCAGGGTCCCGCCTCGCCCGACAGGGCCGGGAGCCGGGCGGGCGCCTCGCGCAGGACCGTGAACGCCTTGCGCAGTTCGGCCCCGGCCGCCGGGTCGCCCGCCGCGCGGGCCTGCCAGAACCGCTCGACCAGCGGCTTCAGGTACGCCGACTCCTCCAGCTTCAAACCCGACGACGCGGTGTTCCCGGCCAGCGCCGCCACCGCCTCCCGCGCCCGTGCGTCCGGGCCCGCCAACTCGCGCACCGCCGCCGCCCAGGACTCCCCGGCCCGGTAACCGCGCGGGTTCCAGGCGAAGTCGGCCGCCGTGAAGAGCGGGATCCGCGACAGGGTGCCCTGCGGCATCGCGTTGGCCAGCAGCGCCGCCGAGCCGCCCGCCACCGCGGGCTCGCGGCCCGCGTACGGGCCGAGGAAGATGCGGCCCGGGTCCCAGTCGTTCACCGGGTAGTTGTCCATGGTGACCAGCGGGTGGCCCAGCACGGAGCGGGCGCCGGTCAGTTCCTTGCCGGTGATGGTGCGCGGCACCACGCCCACGCCCGTCCAGGCCACCTGCACCCGCGCGTCCAACGCGGCCGCCAGGGCCTTGCGGTAGGTGGTGGCACCCTGCTGGTGGTACTCCGTCGGCAGCAGCGACAGCGCGACCGCCCCCTGGTCCTTGCGCGCCAGGTGCGCCGCCAGGCCGCCCGCGACCTCCGCGTGCGCCTTCGCAGCCGCCGCCGGTCCCTTCCCGTACCGCTCGCGGTCCTCCCGGCAGCCCCATTCGGAGTAGCTGACGTCTTGGAACTGCACCTGGAAGGCGCGGAAGCCCAGCTCCCACATCGCGTCCAGCTTGCGCACGAGCGCCGCCCGGTCGGCCGCCGAGGACAGACACATCGACTGGCCGGGGGCCACCGCCCAACCCAGTACGACCCGGTTGACGCGGGCCCGTTCGGCCAGCGCGCGGAACTCCGCCTGCCGCTCTGCCGGGTACTCCTGGCGCCAGGCCGTCGTCCGGTACGGGTCGTCGCCGGGCGCGATCAGCAGCCGGTTCTGCTTGGTGCGGCCCATGAACTCCACTTGCGCGAGACGCTGTTCCCCGCTCCACGGCTCTCCGTAGAAGCCCTCGGTGATCCCGCGCACGGCCGCCGCCGGCCAGTCCCGCACCAGCACGCCCGGCGCCTTCCCGCCGCCCGCCGCGAGCAGCTGACGCAGCGTCTGCGCCGCGTGGAACAGCCCGTCTTCCCCCACCCCGGCCAGCGCGATCGTGTCCCGGCCGGCGGGCCGCCCCACCGCCAGCCGGTAGCCGCCGTCCGGCAGGTCACCGGCCTCGGCCGCGCCCACCGCCCGCAGCGCCTCCTGGGCGTCCGGGCCCTGGAGGCGTACGACGGTGCCGCGCGTCGGCAGCGGGGCCCCGGGGGCCGTCTCGTGCACGGTGCGCACACCGGCCGCGCGCAGGGCCTCCCGCACCACCTGGACCGCGTACGGATCCACGTCGCCCGGCGCCACCAGTACGGCCTCCGCGCCCAGGGGCAGCTCGCGCGCCGGATCGGCCGTCATCGACTGCGGCCGGGGCCATACGGCGGGCCCCTCGGTGGCCCCGCGCGCGGGGTTGGCGGCGGGGTCGAGGACCAGCTCGGCGGAGGCGCCCGCGCCCGCGACGGCGTTCGGCTCGCGGTCCGGTCCGGTCGGACCGGACGCGATCGCGAAGGTGCCGGCCGGAGATGAGGACACGGCGCCGCCCAGCAGTGACCCGATCACCGCCACGGCGGCGGCCGTCGTCCGCTTCCTGCCCCTGAGCTGCACAGAGCCTCCTCGTCCCGAGACGTCCCCCGCTCGTACGAATGAGCCCGAGCCCACCACCCGTGCGGCCGGAGTGTCAATGTGGATGGGCGATCTGACCGGTATACGCCAGGAATGCGATGCCTCGGACTGGGTAGGGCTGCGGTGTTCCCCGGCCGTGTCCCAGGGTGCCGCCCCGGTGTTGACCGGGCGCCGACCCACCCTCAGCACAAAGGAGTGCGCCCATGGACGACCTGGCCCGGCTCGCGGCCCTGCACGGTGTGGCCACGACCTACCAGCCCGCCGCGGACGTCACCGTCCAGGTCCCGCAGGCCACGGTCGCCGCCGTGCTCGGGATGCTCGGCGTGGTCACCGACACCCCCGAGGACGTCCGGGGGAGCCTGGAGAGCGCCGAACGCGAGCTGCGGGAGCGGTTGTTGCCGCCCACGCTGGTGTGGTGGGAGGGCGAGCCGCAGCCGGCCGGGCTGGCCGCCTTGCCGCGAAGCACGCGGATCCGGGTGGAGTTGGAGCGCGAGGAGGGGGCGCGGGGTGCCGCGGGCGATCCCGCGGGGCCCGTTCCGGTGGGGCCGGGCGCGCGCCGGGGCGTCTCCTCGGGCGCCGAACGTGACGAGGGGTCGGAGGGCCGAGGCCGGCCCGGTTCGGCGCCCTGCGGGGACGCCCCGGCGCACGCCCGGCCCCGGGAGCGGTCGGCGGCCGCCGTCGAGTGGTGCATCGGGCCCGACGGATCGCTGCCCGGCGGGCTGCCCCTGGGGGTTCACCGGATCGCCGTGACCCTGCCCGACGGCCGTGGCGCCGCGGCCACCCTGATCGTGGCTCCGGAGCGGGCTCCCGCCGCGCCCGAGCGGGCCCACGGGCTGCTCGTCCAGCTGTATTCGCTGCTCTCCGAACGTTCCTGGGGCATGGGCGACCTCGGCGACCTCGCGGAGCTCGCCCGCTGGGCCGGCCGCACCCACGGCGCCGGCTTCATCCAGGTCAACCCGCTGCACGCGGCCGTGCCCGGCACCCCGACCGACCCGTCGCCGTACCGCCCCTCCTCGCGCCACTTCCCGGACCCGGTGCACCTCCGCGTCGAGGACGTCCCGGAATACGCCGACTGCTCCGACCGCGAGGCCCTCGCCGAACTCGCCGCCCGGGGTGGGGAGCTGCGCCGGCAGGTGCTGGAGAAGGGCGCGCTGATCGACCGGGACGCCGTCTGGGGACTCAAGCGCGCCGCTCTGGAGCTGCTGTACGCCGTGCCGCGCACACCCGAGCGTGAGGCCGAATACGTGGCGTTCTGCGAGCGGCAGGGGTCGCCGTTGGATCTGCACGCCTCCTGGTGTGCGGGTCAGGAACCGAACGGGCGGGCCGACTTCCACCGCTGGCTCGTCTGGCTGACCGACGCTCAGCTCGCCGCCGCCCAGCGGGTGGCGCGGGAGGCCGGCATGGATGTCGGCATCGTGCACGATCTGGCCGTCGGGGTGCACCCCGACGGCTCGGACGCGCGTACGGGCTCCTTCCACGCCCGGGGCGCCTCCGTCGGCGCCCCGCCGGACGCCTTCAACGCGCGCGGTCAGGACTGGGGGCTTCCGCCGTGGCGCCCGGACCGGCTGGCCGCCACCGGCTACGCCCCCTTCCGGTCCCTGCTGCGCTCGGTGTTCCGCTACGCCGGGGCTTTGAGGATCGACCACGTGATGGGCTTGTTCCGGCTCTGGTGGATCCCCGAGGGGACCCCGCCCGCCGAGGGCGCGTACGTCTCGTACGACGGCGAGGCCATGCTGGCGATCCTGGTCCTGGAGGCCCATCGCGCCGGGGCCCTGGTCATCGGCGAGGACCTCGGGACGGTGGAGCCGCGGGTCCGCCGTGCGCTGGCGCGGCGCGGGGTGCTCGGCACCTCGGTGCTCTGGTTCGAGCGGGACTGGGACGGCGGTGGCAAGCCGCTCGCGCCGCAGGACTGGCGGGCCGACTGCCTGGCCACCGTCACCACGCACGACCTGCCGCCCACGGCCGCCAAGCTCGCCGGGACCCACGTGGACCTGCGCGACCGGCTCGGCCTGTTGACCGGCCCGGCCGAGCGGGAGCGGGCCGAGGACGCCGCCGACACCGCCGAGTGGCTCGAACTGCTCGCCGGGCTGGGCCTGGACACCGAGGGAGAGGAGGCCGCCGTGCGGGCCCTGTACGCCTTCCTGCTGCGCACCCCCGCCCGGCTGGTCGGCGTATGGCTGCCGGACGCGGTGGGGGACCGGCGGCCGCAGAACCTGCCGGGGACCTGGGACCAGTACCCCAATTGGCGGCTGCCCGTCGCGGACGCCGCCGGATACCCGCTGACCTTGGCGGAACTGGCCGCCTCGCCCCGGGCGAACGCCCTGCTGAGGGCCCTTCGCAAGGGGGCGTGACCCCGTACGGCACCCCCGGGCGCGCGGGCTGTTCGGGCGTTCGCTAGCTTTGCACCGTGGACAAGAAGAACGCTCTGCGCGCCGGCGCCGTCACGGCCGGAACTGCGCTGATGATGCTGCTGATGACGTCACCCGCCCTCGCGCTCACCCGCGACGACGGCGACGACCCGGGCAAGGGCATCAGCATTGGTGAGACGCTCGGCCTGTACGTGGCCGCGCCGATCGTGCTGTTCCTGGTCATCGCCGGCCTGGTGATGGTCGGCGACAAGTCGCGCAAGCAGCAGTAGGGCTTTTCGCGCACAAACTTCCGGGGCGCCGGGGGTCCGCACACCGTTTGTTTCGGTCGTGTGGCGACCTCCGGCGCCTCGTTGTGTTCTCAGATCCCGGCCAGTAGCTTGCGGAGCAGGCCGGTGAGCACCTCGATCTCCTCCTCGCTCAGCCCGGTGAGCGCGGCGCGCTGCACCTCCAGGCCGGCGGTGACGGCTTCGTCGATGAGTGCGAGTCCGCGGTCCGTGATCGTCACTTGCAGTCCGCGCCGGTCGTGCGGATCGGGCTTGCGGCAGAGCAGTCCGGCCTTCTCCAGCTTGTCCAGACGCCCCGTCATGCCGCCGGTGGTGAGCATCAGCGTGGCCGACAGCTGCCGGGGCGAGAGGGTGTACGGCTCGCCGGAGCGGCGCAGCGTGGCGACCACGTCGAACTCCCCGCGGGAGATTCCGAACCGGGCGTAGGCCCGTTCCATCTCGTCCCCCATGGCCCGGGCGATCCGGTAGATGCGTCCGAAGACGGCCATGGGGTCGGTGTTCAGGTCCGGGCGCACCACGTGCCACTGGGCGGCGATGGCGTCGACGGCGTCCTTGTTGGCCTCGGTCATGGGCGCAGTATCCAGCCTTCCTGAAGTCGATCGCAAGAAAGTTGCTTGACGGAAAGTAGCTTAGGAGTAAGCTACTTTCCATCGACCTACTTTGGGGGAAGCAATGGACACGAGAGTGGCGGGAGAGCGGGCCCTGCTCGCCGGTGTGGGGATCAGCGCGGTCGGCATCGGCATGTACGTTCCGTTCTCGCTCGTCTTCTTCCACCACGTCACCGGCCTCTCCTTCACCCTCGTCGGCCTGGTCATGACCATCACCGGCGTCGCCGGTCTGGTCTTCATGCCGCTGGCCGGCTCGGCCGTCGACCGGTTCGGCGCCAAGAAGGTCAACCTGGTGCTCTACGGGATGCGGGCGGCCGGCTTCGCCCTCTATCCCTTCGCGAGCTCGCTGCCCGCCTTCGCCGCCGTCACCCTCGTCACCGCCCTCGCCGACCGCTCCTTCTCGGTCGTCCAGCAGTCGCTGATCGGGGAGGTGGCGCGCGGCTCCGCCCGCGACCGGCTCCAGGCCTCCATCCGGGCCCTGCAGAACGCCGGGATGGGCGCGGGCGCCCTGCTCGTCTCCGCGGTGCTCGGCCTGTGGGGGACCGGCGGATTCACCTACACCGCCTGGGGCAACGCGCTGGCCTTCGCCCTCGCCGGACTGCTCGTCGCCCGGGTCCGCCCGGTCCGCGACGCCGAGACCGACTCCGCCAAGCGCCCGCCCGCCGGCTATCGGATGGTCCTGCGCGACCGGCCGTTCCTCGGACTGACCGCCGCCAACTTCCTGACCGCGCTCGGCTACTCCGCCCTCTCCGTCCTCTTCCCGCTCTACCTCTCCACCTGGCTGATGGCGCCCGACTCCCTCACCGGAGCCGCCTTCACCGTCAACACCGTCCTGTGCGCCGGGATCGGCGTCCTGATCGCCGGCCGGGTCCGCCGCTCCGGCGCCCGCCGCACCCGCTCGGCCGCCCTCGGCGCCGTGCTCTTCGCCGCCGCCTTCGTCGGCCAGATCGTGCTCGGCACCCTGCGCCCCGGGCAGACCGCCACGCTCGTCGCCCTGCTGGCCATCGTGGTCGTCTACACCATCGGCGAGCTGGTGCACAGCCCCTCCGGCGGCGCCCTGTCGGTCTCCGCCGCCCCCGAAGCCGTCCGCGGCCGCTACCTCGCCACCTACCAGCTGTCGCACTCGCTGGCCAGTGCGCTCGCCCCCTCCCTGTTCACCGCGCTGCTCGCCGTCGACGGCCGGCTGCCCTGGGCCGTCCTCGCGGTCACCGCGCTCGGCGCCGCCCTGGCGCTGGTCCGGCTGGAGCGGCACCTGCCCGTCGAGGCCGTGTACGCCGAACCGCCGGCCCCCGCCGCCCCGCGCACCGCGGTGCCGGCCGCCGCCTGAGTCCTCCCGCACCTCCCCCACGGTCCCGCGTTCCTCACCTGCCGAGGTCACACCATGAAGCGCATCGCCACCGTCGCCCTGACCGCCCTCGCCCCCATCTCCTGGGGCTCCACCTACTTCGTCGCCAGCGAACTGCTGCCGCCCGACCGGCCGCTGTTCACCGGGGTCATGCGGGCCCTGCCCGCCGGACTGCTGCTGACCGCGCTGGCCCGGACCCTGCCCAAGGGCGAGTGGTGGTGGAAGTCCGCCGTCCTCGGCACCCTCAACATCGGCGCCTTCTTCCCGCTGCTCTTCCTCTCCGCCTACCGGCTGCCCGGCGGGGTCGCGGCCGTGCTCGGCGCCGCCGGACCGCTGTTCGTCGTGGGGCTCGCCGCGCTGCTCCTGGGGGAGCGCGCGCGTGCTCGTACGGTCCTCGCGGCCGTCGTCGCCGCGTTCGGCGTGAGCATGGTCGTCCTCACCGCCGAGGCGAAGCTGGACCTCATCGGGATCATCGCGGGCGTGGTCTCCTCCGTTTCCATGGGCGCGGGCACCGTCATGACCAAGCGCTGGGGGCGGCCCGACGGGGTCGGCCCGCTCGCCATGACCGGCTGGCAGCTCACCGCGGGCGGGCTGGTCATCATCCCGGTCGCCCTCCTCGTCGAGGGAGCCCCGCCCGCGCTCGACGGCAACGCCCTGCTCGGCTACGGCTACATGATGCTGATCAACACCGGAATCGCGTACTGGCTCTGGTTCCGCGGCATCGGGCAGCTCAGCGCCACCTCGGTCACCCTGCTCGGCCCGCTCTCCCCGCTCACCGCCGCCGTCATCGGCTGGGCCGCACTCGGGCAGGCGCTGACGCCCGTACAGCTCGCCGGCATGGCGATCGCCTTCGGGGCCACGGTCGCCGGACAGCTCTCGGCCGCCAAGACGGCCCACGCCGCCGAGGAATCGTTCAGTTCTGCTGAACAGATCCATCGAAACATTTCGATGGACCTGACCGATGGGCAGGTGCGACGGTAGGCCCACGAACCACACAGACCAACCCCGAGGGGGAGACACACAGTGGCCGTCATGGACCGCGTCCGTACCGTTTCGCAAGCACAGCCCATCGCCATGGGTACGGGGAAGAAGGGAGCCGCCGGGCTCGGCGTGCTCCTCGCCCTCCTCGCGACGGTCGTCTGGTCCGGCAGCTTCGTCGCCACCCGGGGAATGGCCGGCACCGTCCCGCCCGTGCAGGCCGTCTTCTGGCGCTGGGTCATCGCCCTCGTCGCCGTCGCCCCCTTCGCCGCCCGCCAGGTCTGGCAGCAGCGGGCCCTGATCCGGCGGCACTTCGGCTTCATCGCCGTGGCCTCGCTGTTCGGCGTCGCCCTCTACAACACCCTCGTGCACCAGGCCGGACTGACCACCTCCGCCTCCAACATGGGCATGATCATGGCCGCCTCGCCGGTCATCATGGCCCTGTACGCCCGCCTCGGCGGCGAACGGCTCGGCGCCCGGCGCACCATCGGGATGCTCGTCGCGGCCCTCGGCGTGCTGCTCCTCGTCGGGGACGGCTCGATCGGCTTCGACTTCGGCGCCGGCGACCTGTGGATGTTCGCCGCCGCCCTCTCCTTCGCCACGTACAGCGCCCTGCTCAAGCGCAAGCCCGCCGAACTGGGCGGACTGGCCTTCCTGATGACCACCTTCGCGCTCGGCGCGCTGATGCTGGCCCCCGCCTACGCAGTCTCCGTCTCCGTGCAGGGCGCCTTCGAGGTCACCACCGGGTCGGTCGGATCGCTGCTGTACGTCGGCGTGTTCTCCTCGGCCGTCGCCTTCTTCGCCTGGAACAAGGCCATCTCGATCATCGGGGCGGCCCGCGCCGGAGTCGTCTACTACCTCCAGCCGGTCTGCGTCGCCGGCCTCGGCTTCCTCCTGCTCGGCGAGCAGACCGGCCCCGCGCAGCTGCTGTGCATGGCGCTGATCCTCGGCGGAGTCATGCTCGGGAGCGTCCGCCGGTAGGTTCGCGGCATGACCGAGTGGGACATCAAGAAGCTGCGGATCCTGCGGACCCTCGCCGAACAGGGGACCGTGACCAAGACGGCCGAGGCGCTGCACATGACGCCCTCGGCCGTTTCGCAGCAGCTGACGAACCTCGCCCGGCAGCTGGGGGTGGTGCTGCTGGAGGCCCAGGGCCGGCGGGTCCGCCTCACGGACGCGGCGCACCTCGTACTGCGGCACGCGGAGGCGGTGTTCGCACAGCTGGAACGAGCCGACGCCGAACTCGCCGGTTACCTCGCCGGAGACGCGGGCGAGGTTCGGGTCGGCGCCTTCTCCACCGCCGTGCCGGCGCTCGTCGTACCGGCGGTGGCGGCGCTGCGGGTCAGCCACCCGGGGGTGGAGGTTCGCGTCCGGGAGACGGAGGCCGCCGAGTCGTACGAGCTCCTGGCCGGCGGGGGCGTGGACCTGGCGCTGTCCCTGGCCGCCCACGCGCCGACCGCGCGCGATCCCCGGTTCACCCGGGTGACGCTGATGGAAGACCCGCTGGACGTGGCGCTCCCGCCGGGGCACCCGCTGGCCGCGACGGCGGACCTGCGGCTGGCCGACCTGTCCGGCGACCCGTGGATCTACGGGGGCAGCGGCCCCTGGTCGGAGATCGCGGTCGGCGCGTGCGAGGCGGCGGGGTTCGTACCCGAGCAGGCGCACTCCGCCTCCGGCTGGACGGCCATCCTGGCCATGGTCCAGGCGGGGATGGGTGTGGCGCTGGTCCCGCGCATGGTGTCGAGCCGGGCCTCGGGTGTGGCGGTGCGGGTGCTGTCCCGGGACCGGCCGACCCGACACGTGATCGCGGCCGTCCGCCGAGGCGGCGAGTCCGCGCCCGCCGTGGCCCACGTCCTGGAGGCCTTGCGCGAGGTGGCCGCCGCCCGGGAGTAGCCGTAGCCGGAGCCCGGGCGCTGCCCGGACCCGCGCCTCAAACGCCGGCGGGGCTGAGAGAGCCGGGCTCTGCCCGGACCCGGTCCTCAAGCGCCGGACGGGCTGAAAACCCGCCCGGCGGGGCTGGAATGCCCGGAGGGCAAATCCAGCCC
>NZ_JBHWJY010000143.1:0-11132 GCF_042731135.1 Streptomyces sp. NPDC059874 | reverse complement strand
GCCCGGCGCGTCGCACGCGCCGGGCCCTTCCCGTGTGGTGTCGGCCGGTGGCCCGATGGGCCGGTGGGGCCTCAGCCGATGAGTCCGCCGATCAGGTTGGCGGGCTGCTTGGTCGGCGTCCCGCCGCCGGTGCTCCCCGAGCTGGTCGGTGCCTTCGGGGAGGTGGACTGGCGGGGGGTGCTGCGCGGGGTGGACTTGCCGGTGGTGCCCTTCGTCGCGGTGGGCGACTGGGAGCCCGTCCCGGCGGTTTCCCGGGCCGGGCCGCCGGTGGCGCTCGCCCCCGGCTTCGCGGCGGGTCCGGTGGCGGTGGTGGAGGGCTGCGGCTTGGCGGGCTGCTGCTGTTGCGTGGGCTGCTGCCGTGCCGGGGTGCCCGGCAGCGGCTGACCGGGGAGGTAGTTGGTCGGGGCCTGGCCGGGGCCGGGCACGGTGACCACGGTGGTGGAGCGGACGGCTCCGCCGAGGAGGGAGCCGATGAGCAGGGTGAGCCCGCAGACGACGGTGGCCATGACGGCACCGCGCCGCAGGACGCGCCGTCGCAGCTGCCAGATCTCGGAGCGGGGTCCGAGGGTGCGCCAGGCTTCTCCGGCGAGGCGTCCGTCGAGGGAGTAGACGGGGGCGCCCGCGATGATCAGCGGGCTCCAGGCGGCGAGGTAGATGATGTCGGGGGCGTCGTAGGCGGGGACGGTCTTCCAGCTGACCGTCATCAGGAGCGCGGCGGAGAGCAGCGCCCCGAAGCAGGCGGCGAAGCGCTGCCAGAGGCCGAAGACGGTCAGTACGCCGACGATGACCTGGAGGAAGGCCACGCTGAGGCCCGCGCCGACGGGGTGGGCGAGGGCGAAGTCGCGCAGCGGCTCGGCGAGGGCCCAGGGCTGCAGGGTGTGCAGCCAGGTGACCATGGAGCCGCGTTCGCCGCCGTCGAAGTAGACGGGGTCGCACAGCTTGCCCATGCCGGCGTAGATGGAGATGAAGCCGAGGAAGCAGCGCAGCGGGAGCAGGACGACGCCGAGGTTCATGCGGCGGCCGGGGTAGTACGAGGCCTGGCCGCGGGAGTCGGAGGCGGCGCGGCGGCCGTCCGTCCCGTGGTCGGGGCCCCCGGCGCCCGCGTACGCGGGCGCGCGCTCGTACGGCAGGTCCCGTACGGCGTTCAGCGGGCGGGTCTCGTCGGGGTCGCCGTAGGTGCGCTGGCCGATGACGGTCGGCGTGGCGAGGGTGTCGTCGGCGAGGTCCTGGGCGAGGTCGATGCGCGGGATGACCTGGGTGGCTCCGCCGTCGTAGTCGCCGCCGTACTCGTCATGGCTGCGGCCGGCCTCGCGTACGGCCTGGAGGAGTCCGCCCATGGCGGCGGAGTCGCCGGGGGCCGACCTGCCGCTCCAGACGACGGGGGCCCGGCGGCGGGTGGCCCCGGCGGCAGCGACCACGGCGCCGCCGAGGACGGGTGCGCGGCCGGGGGCGTTCGCGGGCTTGGAACGCGCGCTCGTGCTCGGTGCGAGCCGCACGCGGAAGCTGGCGTGGTTGACGATGACCTGTGCGGGGTCGCACGGCACCTTGACCATGCTGAGCGCGGGCTGGTCGTCGAACCCTGACGTTCTGGTGTCCACACTCATCTAACCGAGTGATCAGTGTTTAGGACACTGCCTTGACAGCAGGGATGTGTCCGAGACCCGTCAAAATCAAGCCACCCCGCCCGAAACGGGCGGGGTGACACGCTCACGGGTCACATTCCGTGAGCCAAGTGGATCAAGCGCGCGGCGTCGCGGCGCGGCGGCGGGCCGCCTCGTAGAGGACGACGCCCGCGGCGACGCCGGCGTTGAGCGACTCGGCGCCGCCCGGCATCGGGATGCGCACGAGGTAGTCGCAGTTCTCGCCGACGAGGCGGCCGAGGCCCTTGCCCTCGGAGCCGACGACGATGACGACCGGGCCGGCGAGCGCCTCCAGGTCCTGCACCTCGTGCGTGCCCTCGGCGGCGAGGCCGACGATGGCGATGCCGGCCTTCTTGTACTCCTGGAGGGCGCGGGTCAGGTTGGTGACGCGGGAGACCGGGGTGCGGGCGGCGGTGCCGGCCGAGGTCTTCCAGGCGCCGGCGGTCATGCCGGCGGCGCGGCGCTCGGGGATGACCACGCCGTGGCCGCCGAAGGCGGAGACGGAGCGGACGATCGCGCCGAGGTTGCGCGGGTCGGTGACGCCGTCGAGGGCCACGATCAGCGGGTCGTCACCGTTGTCGTACGCCTCGGCGGTGAGGTCCTCGGGGTGCGCGTACTCGTACGGCGGGACCTGGAGGACCAGGCCCTGGTGGTTGAGCCCGTTGGTCATGCGGTCGAGCTCGGGGCGCGGGGCTTCCATCAGGTTGATGTTGCCGCGGTCGGCGGCGAGCTTGAGGGCGTCGCGGACCCGCTCGTCGTTGTCGATGAACTGCTGGACGTAAAGCGTCGTGGCCGGAACCCCGTCGCGCAGCGCCTCGAAGACCGGGTTGCGGCCGACGACCATCTCACTGGTGCCCTTGGGGCCGCCGCGGCGGGGGGTGGGGCGCCGCTTGGCGGCCTGGCGGGCCATGGCGTTGGCGATGCGGTTCGCCTTGTGCTTCTTGCGGTCCTCGGCCTTGGGCGTGGGGCCCTTGCCTTCCAGGCCCTTGCGCCGCTGGCCACCGCTGCCGACCGTCGCGCCCTTCTTGTTGGACGTGCGGCGGTTCCTGCGCTGGCTGTTCCCGGCCATGACTTCTACCTGTTTTCGTTGGTGCTGCGGTATGTACGTATGAAGAGTGTGACGCCCGGAGCTCCGGGCGGCACACCAAGCTCAGCTGCCCGGGCCGGGCGTGCTCAGCGGGGGCCGAGCGTCCAGCGGGGCCCGGTGGGGCTGTCCTCGATGACCAGGCCCGACTGCTGGAGCTGGTCGCGGATGGCGTCGGCGGTGGCCCAGTCCTTGCGGGCGCGGGCGGACTCGCGCTGGTCCAGGACGAGGCGTACGAGGGTGTCGACCGCGCCGTGGAGGTCCTCGCCGCGGTCGGACTCCTCGGCCCAGTGCGGGTCGAGCGGGTCGAGACCGAGGACGCCCAGCATGGCCCGCACCTCGGACAGGCGCGCGATGGCCGCGTCCTTGTCGTCGGCCGCGAGGGCGCTGTTGCCCTGTCGGACGGTGGTGTGGACGATGGCGAGCGCCTGCGGGACGCCGAGGTCGTCGTCCATGGCCTCGGCGAAGGCGAGCGGCACCTCGGTGGCGGGCTCGACGGGCGAGCCGGCCTTCTCGATGACGCGCTGGTAGAAGCCCTCGATGCGGGCGAAGGCCGACTCGGCCTCGCGCAGCGCCTCTTCGCTGTACTCGATCATCGAGCGGTAGTGCGGGGTGCCGAGGTAGTAGCGCAGGACGATCGGACGCCAGTTCTTGACCATCTCGGAGACGAGCACCGAGTTGCCGAGGGACTTGGACATCTTCTCGCCGGACATGGTGACCCAGGCGTTGTGCACCCAGTACGACGCGAACTCGTCGCCGAAGGCCTTCGCCTGGGCGATCTCGTTCTCGTGGTGCGGGAAGATCAGGTCGAGTCCGCCGCCGTGGATGTCGAAGGCCTCGCCGAGGTACTTGTGCGCCATGGCGGAGCATTCGAGGTGCCAGCCGGGGCGGCCGCGGCCCCAGGGGGTCTCCCAGGAGGGCTCGCCCGGCTTGACCGACTTCCACATGGCGAAGTCGCGGGGGTCGCGCTTGCCGGTCTCGCCGGTGCTCTCCGGCTGACGGATGTTGTCGAGCTCCTGGCGGGAGAGCGCGAGGTAGTCGGCGTACGACTTCACGTCGAAGTAGACGTTGCCCTCGGACTCGTAGGCGTGGCCGCGCTCGATGAGGCCGCGCATCATCTCGACCATCTCGGTGACGTGGCCGGTGGCGCGCGGCTCGTAGGTGGGCGGGAGGCAGCCCAGCGCGCTGTAGCCGTCGTTGAAGGCGCGCTCGTTCTCGTAGCCGATGGACCACCAGGGGCGGCGCTGCTCCGCCGCCTTCGCGATGATCTTGTCGTCGATGTCCGTGACGTTGCGGATGAAGGTGACGTCGTAGCCCCGGTACGCGAACCAGCGGCGCATCATGTCGAAGTTGAGGCCCGACCGGATGTGCCCGATGTGCGGGGCCGCCTGCACGGTGGCGCCACAGAGGTAGATCGAGACGCAGCCCGGAACGAGCGGGGTGAAGTCGCGGATCTGCCGGGCGCTGGTGTCGTACAGGCGAATAGTCACGGCATCCAGGGTAGTGCGCGCATAGCAGTGCCCCGCGACCCTTTGGGGACGTGGGGCACCTTTGTTGTCGAAGTTGTGCCGTCGAGGGCCTTCTCCGGGCGTACTCAGGTCCGGTTCGTCCGGTACACGAGCGCGGTGGCGATGGCGGCGAGGCCTTCGGCACGGCCGGTGAGGCCGAGTCCGTCGGTGGTGGTGCCGGAGACCGAGACGGGGGCGCCCGCCGCGGCGGCGAGCGCCTTCTGTGCCTCTTCGCGCCGCTTGCCGATCTTCGGGCGTACGCCGATGACCTGGATCGCGATGTTGCCGATCTCGAAGCCCTCGGCGCGCACGATGCGTGCGGCCTCCGCCAGCAGGGTGACGCCGGCGGCGCCGGACCACTCGGGGCGGGAGGTGCCGAAGTGCGCGCCGAGGTCGCCGACGCCCGCCGCGGAGAAGAGGGCGTCGCAGGCGGCGTGCGCGGCGACGTCCCCGTCGGAGTGTCCGGCGAGGCCGTCCTCGCCCTCCCACAGCAGTCCGGCGCACCACAGCTCGCGGCCGGTCTCGAAGGCGTGCACGTCGGTGCCGATCCCGACGAGCGGGACGAGGGGGGCCGCAGCCGGGCGCGTGGCCTCGGCGGGAACCGCGGAGCCGTCCGCGGCCAGGGCGGGGGCCCCGGCTCGGATGCCGGAGCTCCCGCCCTGATCTGCCGAACCTGCGGAGCTAGTACGCATCGGTGGCCCTCCTGCGGGCGAGAACGGCCTCGGCGAGGACCATGTCGAGGGGGCGGGTGACCTTGAAGGCCTCTTCGTGGCCGGGGACCACGGTGACGGTGATGCCGAGCCGCTCCACCATGCCGGCGTCGTCGGTGGCGCCCTCGCCGTCGACGGCGAGCGCGGTGTGGGCCCGTACGAGGGTGGCGAGGTCGAAGCCCTGCGGGGTCTGCACGGCGCGCAGCCGGGCCCGCTCGGGCGTGGCGACGACGGGCTCGGGCTCGCCGGGCTTGCCGGGCTCGACCTCCTTGACGGTGTCGGCCAGCGGCAGGCCGGGCACCACGGCCGGGGCGCCGTCGCGTACGGCCTCGATGACGGCGTCCACGGTGTCGACGGGGACCAGGGGGCGGGCCGCGTCGTGGACGAGCACGGAGGTGACGTCCTGCGGGAGCGCGTCCAGGCCGGCGCGTACGGACTGCTGGCGGGTCTCCCCGCCGGGGACGACGAGGATCTCGGTCCGCTCGGGCAGTGACTGCTCGGCGAGCAGGAGGCGCACCTCGTCGGCGCCGTCGGACGGGGCGACGACCACCACGAGGGAGATCGCGCGGGAGCGGGCCATCGCGCGAACGGCGTGGACGAGCATCGGGGTGCCGCCGAGGACCCGCAGGGCCTTGGGGGCGCCGGGGCCGAGGCGTACCCCGCGGCCGGCGGCCGGGATCACCGCGGCGGTGCGGTGGGGGCGCGTTTCGTCAGACATCAGTAGCTCCGAGCCAGGTTTGTGACTTCGGCCGACATGGGTATGGCCAGAAGCGTGCCGGGTGCGACGCCCTCGCCCCTTCCGTGACGACCGGTCGAGCAGGCTGCCCGGACCCGGCACGCCATTGAGGTTGTGGGATCTGAAAAGGTAGATCAAAAGGCATGGGTACAGACATGCCGCAGCGCCCGGCAACAGGTCTCTCGTGGAGGAGAGACCGTGTCATCGGGCACCGCGGCACAACTGTGTACACCCTGGTTTTGGTGAACTTGGTGAACCTGAGGTACGGGGACTCGCGTCAGGACGCGAGAACCTCGTCGAGGAGGGCCTCGGCCTTGTCCTCGTTCGTGTTCTCAGCGAGCGCGAGCTCGCTCACCAGGATCTGACGCGCCTTCGCGAGCATGCGCTTCTCGCCCGCGGAAAGCCCGCGCTCACGCTCACGACGCCACAGGTCACGCACCACTTCGGCGACCTTGATGACATCGCCAGAAGCGAGCTTCTCCAGATTTGCCTTGTAGCGCCGGGACCAGTTCGTCGGCTCTTCTGCGTACGGTGCGCGAAGCACCTCGAAGACCCGGTCCAGCCCGTCCTGGCCGACTACGTCGCGAACACCGACGAACTCCGCATTGTCCGCAGGCACGCGAACGGTCAGGTCGCCCTGGGCGACCTTGAGCACCAAGTAGGTCTTGTCCACGCCTTTGATCTGGCGAGTCTCAATGGCCTCGATCAGCGCGGCCCCGTGATGGGGATAGACCACGGTGTCGCCAACCTTGAACGTCATGTGACAGGTACCCCTTCCGTGGCTATCCAGGGTAACACGAGAACTGACTGTTATGAATGGCGTTTTCGCAGGTCAGAGCGCATCTCGGGGCTTGACAACAGCGACAGGAACGTGCTGCGGAGGGCTTCCGGAAGGGGGTATTCGCAGGTCGGGGGCGCTGCGCGGACCAGGCGAAAGGGCCACGCTACACCTCCCCGACGCCGCCGCCAGTGTGACGTACGTCCCGTTTTGCCGGTTTCCAGGCCGGGAAACCGAACTACTCCGTTCGACTGGCGGACACCCACACGGATCGGTTCCGGACCAATCCTGAATTGATCACGAAGCACCGTTCGAAGGAATCTCGGAATTTGATCAACGGGACTCCACGGCGGGATATGCGGACGCCACATGATCGACCGCGTGATCGGCGAGGGGAATGAAAGATCGCGGGACCGGGGCAAGGGCGGGCGCCGCGCTGCGGAGGGTCGGGTGCGGGGGCGGGGTGGCGGCTCGGTAACCTAAGCGCGCTGACACACCCTTAGAGCGGCTTTACCTCGGCCGTTCCGAGGACCCACCCTTCCGTTCCGTACGTCCAAGGAGATGCCGCCGCCGTGAGCCGCAGCCTTCGACGCGGCGCCCTCGCCGCCACCGCCGTCGTGTTCTCGATCGCCTCGCTGGCCGCGTGCGGTGCGGGCCGGGACGCGCAGACCCTCCAGGTCAAGCCGGACAACGCCGCCGTCACCAAGGGCGACATCAAGATCCAGAACGCTCTGGTGATCACCCAGGGCGAGAAGGGCAAGAAGGGTCCGGCCGCCGTTTCGGCGACGGTCTTCAACTCCGGCGACAAGGCGCAGACCCTCGACGCCATCACCCTCCCGGGCGGCAAGGGCAAGGTCGTCCTGAAGGCGGCCGCGGGCACCGGCAAGGTCACCGTGCCGGCCGGCGGGTCCGTGGTCCTGGGCGGCCAGGGCAACGCCTCCGCCGTGATCGAGGACGGCGCCGAGGCCGGGAAGCTCGGCGACGCGCAGAAGGTCGTCTTCCAGCTGAGCAGCACGGGCGACGTCCCGATGGAGGCCTTCGTGGTCCCCGCCACCGGCATGTACGCGGGCTTCGGCCCGACCGTGGCCCCGGCCGCCGGCTCCACCCCGTCGGGCACTCCGTCCGGCGCCCCCTCGGGCACGCCGTCCGGGTCCCCCGCGGGCTCCCCGTCGGGCGCGGCCTCGGGCTCCCCCTCGGGCGCTGCCTCGGGCACCCCGTCGGGTTCCCCGTCCGGCTCCGCCTCGCACGGCACCGGCCACTGAGGCACGTGACCGCGTAGCCGCGTCACACGTACGCAAACGGGAAGGGCCCCGGTCGCTGATGCGGCCGGGGCCCTTCCCGTATGTCCGGTCTCCGGTTTACGGCTCGAACTTGTAGCCGAGGCCGCGGACGGTCACCAGGTAGCGCGGGGCACCCGGGTCCGGTTCGATCTTGGCGCGCAGGCGCTTGACGTGGACGTCGAGGGTCTTGGTGTCGCCGACGTAGTCCGCGCCCCAGACCCGGTCGATCAGCTGCATGCGGGTCAGTACGCGGCCGGCGTTGCGCAGGAGCATCTCCAGCAGGTCGAACTCCTTCAGCGGGAGGTCCACCTTGGCGCCGGCGACGGTGACCACGTGGCGGTCGACGTCCATCCGTACGGGACCGGCCTCCAGCGCGGCCGGGGTGACCTCCTCCGGCTCGCCGCGGCGGCGCAGGACCGCGCGGATGCGGGCGACCAGCTCGCGCGAGGAGAAGGGCTTCGTGACGTAGTCGTCGGCTCCTATCTCCAGCCCGACGACCTTGTCGATCTCGCTGTCCTTGGCGGTCACCATGATCACGGGAACGTTGGAGCGTCCGCGCAGCTGCCGGCAGACCTCGGTGCCGGGCAGGCCCGGGAGCATCAGGTCGAGGAGGACGAGGTCGGCGCCGTTGCGCTCGAACTCGTCGAGCCCGTCGGGCCCGGTCGCCGCGATGGCGACCTCGAAGCCCTCCTTGCGGAGCATGTAGGACAGGGCGTCGCTGAAGGATTCCTCATCCTCGACGACGAGCACTCGGGTCACGGAAGGACCTCCGGGGCAGGAATGGCTGGAGCGGTTTCTGGCGGTGACTGGGTCAGGCAGGGGTGGAGTGGGTGGGACGGTCCGGCGCCGGGGCCTGCGCCGCCGCTTCGGGGAGCCTGAGGGTGAAGGTGGATCCCTGGCCCTCCGAGCTCCACACCGACACCTCCCCGCCGTGCGAGGCCGCCACGTGCTTCACGATCGCAAGGCCGAGGCCGGTGCCTCCCGTGGCGCGGGAGCGGGCCGGGTCCACGCGGTAGAAGCGCTCGAAGATGCGCTCGCGGTCCTTTTCCGGGATGCCGATGCCCTGGTCGGTCACGGCGATCTCGATCAAGTCTCCCCCAGGTGCCGACACCCTGCGTCCGGCTATGCCGACGCGGGTGCGGGCGGGGCTGTAGTTGACGGCGTTCTCGACCAGATTCCCGAGGGCTGCCGCGAGCTGGCCGCGGTTGCCCCAGACGCGCAGGTCGGCGGTGCCGCCCGACGCCATGGTGATCTGCTTCGAGGACGCCGTGTGGCGGCAGCGGTCTATCGCCTCCGCCACCAGGGTGTCCACCCGCACGGGCTCGGCGTCCTCCAGCGGGTCGTCGTTCTGGACCCGGGAGAGGTCGATGAGCTCCTGGACGAGGTTGATCAGCCGCGTGGCCTCGATCTGCATGCGGCCCGCGAAGCGGCTGACCGCCTCGGGGTCGTCGGCGGCGTCCATGACGGCCTCGGAGAGCAGGGAGATCGCGCCCACCGGCGTCTTCAGCTCGTGCGACACGTTGGCGACGAAGTCGCGGCGTACGGCTTCGATGCGGCGGGCCTCGGTGAGGTCCTCGACCAGCAGCAGCACGAGGCGCGAGCCCAGCGGGGCGACGCGCGCCGAGACGGCGAGGGCCTCGCCTCGGCCGGTGCCGCGCCGGGGCAGGTCGAGCTCGACCTGGCGTATCTCCCCGTCGCGGCGGGTGTCGCGGGCCATGTGCAGCATGGGCTCCACGGCGAGTTTGCCGCCGCGCACCAGCCCGAGGGCGTACGCGGCCGAGCTCGCCTTGACCACGGCGTCGCCCTCGTCGAGCACCACGGCGGAGGACCGCAGCACGGAGAGGACGGTGTCCACGCCGGGCGGAAGCACCGCGTTGATGTCGGGGCGCATGGAGCTCCGGGTGGGGCGGGCCTGGTCGCGCTCGCTCCAGCGGAACGCCAGCATGGCGATGACGCCGGTGCAAAGACCGGCGATCGCTGCAGCTGCGGCGACCGCCGCGTTCACGTCCATGGATCCAGGTTAAGCAGGCTCGACGACACTTCCACAGCCGTTCGGGTGGCACCTCGAACAGTCGTCGCCCAGAGTTCACCCTGGCGACGGGGTTGATTCATTTGTGATGCCGGAGTCCGACGCGTTCGCGGTTCACCGTGAAAACGTGGGGCACGGACACCCGCCCCGAGGAAACAGGGCAGCAGCGGATCAGCACCAGAGCAGCAGCCGCAGTAGAGCAGTAGTAGTAGGTCGAGAGAGGGACACGAGACATGCGCGACGCGTACCACGAGGAACTGGACTCGATCGGAGAAAGCCTGGTCGAGATGGCCCGGCTCGTCGGTTCCGCGATCGGGCGGGCCACGACGTCCATGCTCGACGCCGACCTGAAGCTCGCCGAGAGCGTCATCGCCGCCGACCAGAAGGTCGACGACCTCCAGCACGACCTGGAGGCGCGCGCCATCGCCCTGCTGGCCCGCCAGCAGCCGGTCGCCACGGACCTGCGCATCGTCGTGACCTCGCTGCGGATGAGCGCCGACCTGGAGCGCAGCGGCGACCTGGCCCAGCACGTGGCCAAGCTCGCCCGGCTGCGCTTCCCGGACACGGCCGTGCCGCGGGACCTGCACGCCACCATCCTGGAGATGGGTCAGCTGGCGCAGCGCCTGATGGCGAAGGCCGCGGAGGTCATCATCACGAAGGACGTCGACCTGGCCCTCCAGCTGGAGACGGACGACGACGAGATGGACCAGCTGCACCGCACGCTGTTCCAGCACCTGATGGACGACCGCTGGAAGCACGGCATCGAGACGGCGGTGGACGTGACGCTGCTGGGCCGCTACTACGAGCGGTTCGCGGACCACGCGGTGTCGGTGGCCAAGCGCGTGGTGTACCTGGTGACGGGCGAGCACGCGGACGACCTCCAGCAGCCGACGGTCGTCGACGGCGCCTGATCCGGGTCACTGCGCCAATGCGCCGTTGACGCGCCGGTGTGGCTGGGCATGAATGAGGCGAAGGCAGCACGACTTCCCGTTCGTCGCCTGCGAGGAGGAACCATGCCCGATTCCCCCGTCCCCATCACCCCGGAGCAGGAGCAGCCGCCGAGGCCGGAGCCGCTGCGGCTCCCGCTGCTGGCGGCCTGCGGCTGCGGCTCGGGCTGCGGCTGCGGCTGCCAGTCCGGCGCCCCCTGCCAGTGCGGCGGCTGACCGCCGCACGTCCGCGCGCACGTGAGGGCCCCGTCCGGGATCCGGACGGGGCCCTCGTGCGTCGACGGGTCAGGGCGCGGCCGGTGCCACGGGAGCGGCCTTTGCCACCCCGGCGCCCTCGATCACGGTGGCCGGAACGCCGCCCAGTACGGGGGCGGCCTGGACGACCCTGTTGCGCGCGGGAGCGGCGGGCGCGGCCGGCGC
>NZ_JBHWJY010000142.1:0-11132 GCF_042731135.1 Streptomyces sp. NPDC059874 | reverse complement strand
GTCGGCGTGCCCGGAGGGCACTTCCGACCCCGCCGGCGTTTGCGGGGCGTGGGAATGTCGGGCGGAGCCGCTACGCGGAGACGGCCTCGCGGATCTCGTCCGCGAACGCGGCCGCGCTCGCCCTCAGCGCCTCGACGTCCGGTCCGTGCTTCAGCACGCCCCGCGACACGTTCGGGACGACATTGCGCACGGCCGCGCCGAAGACCTTCGGCAGGTCCGCCGCGGTCGCGCCCTGCGCGCCGAGCCCCGGCGCGAGCAGCGGCCCGTTGATGTCCAGGTCGAAGGAGGACAGGTCCCCCAGCGTCGCGCCGACCACCGCGCCGAAGGAGCCCATCGGCGCCGCGCCCTCGTTCTCCGCCGCCAGGTGCGCCAGCATCGTCGCGCCCACCGCCAGGCCGTCCTCCCGTACCGCCCGCTGGACCTCCGCACCCTCCGGGTTCGAGGTCAGGGCCAGGACGAACAGACCCGCCCCGGACTCACGGGCGAGGTCGACCGCCGGCTTGAGCGAGCCGTAGCCCAGGTACGGGGACACCGTCAGGGCGTCGGAGAAGAGCGGCGAGGTCGGGTCCAGGAAGGCCGAGGCGTACGCCGCCATGGTCGAGCCGATGTCGCCCCGCTTGGCGTCCATCACCACGAGGGTGCCCGCCGCGCGCGCGTCGGCGACGGTCCGCTCCAGCACCGCGACGCCCCGCGAGCCGAACCGCTCGAAGAAGGCGGCCTGCGGCTTGAACACCGCCACCGAGTCCGCCAGCGCCTCGACGACCGTACGGGAGAAGCGCTCCAGGCCCGCGATGTCGTCGTCCAGGCCCCACTGCGCCAGCAGCGCGGCGTGCGGGTCGATGCCCACGCACAGCGGGCCGCGGGTGTCCATCGCCTCGCGGAGGCGGGTGCCGAACGGGGTCACAGGGCTCACTACGCTGCCTTTCGGGTCTTGGTCTCGGCGCCCACGGCTTCGGCGAGCGTCGCGTACGGGCTGGTGGCCAGGCGCGCGGCCAGGCCCTTGTGGATGGCGCGGGCGTAGAACGGGCCCTCGTAGATGAAGGCGCTGTAGCCCTGGATCAGGGTGGCGCCCGCCAGGATGCGCTGCCAGGCGTCCTCGGCGTTCTCGATGCCCCCGACGCCCACCAGCACGATCCGGTCGCCCACACGGGCGTACAGGCGGCGCAGGACCTCCAGGGAGCGCTCCTTGACGGGGGCGCCGGACAGACCGCCGGTCTCCTTGACCAGGGAGGGGTCGGAGCGAAGGCCGAGGCCCTCGCGCGCGATCGTGGTGTTGGTGGCGATGATGCCGTCCAGGCCCAGCTCCAGGGCGAGGTCGGCGACGGCGTCGACGTCCTCGTCGGCCAGGTCCGGGGCGATCTTGACCAGCAGCGGCACCCGACGGTCGGTGACCACCCGGTCGGCGGCTTCCCGTACGGCGGTCAGGAGCGGGCGCAGCGACTCGGTCGCCTGGAGGTTGCGCAGGCCGGGCGTGTTGGGCGAGGAGACGTTCACGACGAGGTAGTCGGCGTGGCGGGCGAGGCGCTCGGTGGAGGTGACGTAGTCGCCGACGGCCTCCTCCTCCGGGACGACCTTGGTCTTGCCGATGTTGACGCCGACCACGGTGTTGAAGATGGGATTCCGGGTCGCCAGGCGCTCCGCCACGGCCGCCGAGCCCTCGTTGTTGAAGCCCATCCGGTTGATCAGCGCGCGGTCCGGCACGAGCCGGAAGAGGCGCTTCTTCGGGTTGCCCGGCTGGGCTTCGGCGGTGACGGTGCCGATCTCGATGTGGTCGAAGCCGAGCATCGACATGCCGTCGATGGCGACGGCGTTCTTGTCGAAGCCCGCCGCGAGCCCGAAGGGGCCGTGCATCCGCAGGCCGAGGGCCTCGGTGCGCAGTTCCTTGTACCGCGGGGCGAGGGCCGCGGCCACGAAGGTGCGCAGCACGGGGGTGCGGGCGGCGAGGCGGATCCAGCGGAAGGCCGTGTAGTGGGCCCGCTCCGGGTCCATCCGCTTGAAGACCAGGTTGAAGAACAGTTTGTACATCGTCCGAAATATCCCTTTGGCGCTCAAGAAAGGGGGGACACCGGTGGCTGTCGCCGGTGCCCCCCTTTCGTACGGGCTGTTAGTCGCGGGCCGCGGTCAGGTGCTCCGCGTGCTCCTGGAGGGAGCGGACGCCCACGTCGCCGTGGTTCAGCGCGTCGATGCCCTGGACGGCCGCGGCGAGCGCCTGGACCGTGGTCAGGCACGGGACGCTGCGCGCCACGGCCGCCGTGCGGATCTCGTAGCCGTCGAGGCGGCCGCCGGTGCCGTACGGGGTGTTGACGATCAGGTCGACCTGGCCGTCGTGGATGAGCTGGACGATGGTCTTCTCGCCGTTCGGGCCCTCGCCCTCGCTGAGCTTGCGCACCACGGTGGCGTTGATGCCGTTGCGGCGCAGCACCTCGGCGGTGCCGGAGGTGGCCATCAGCTCGAAGCCGTGGGCGACGAGCTCGCGCGCCGGGAAGATCATCGAGCGCTTGTCGCGGTTGGCGACCGAGATGAACGCGCGGCCCTTGGTCGGCAGCGGGCCGTAGGCGCCGGCCTGCGACTTGGCGTAGGCGGTGCCGAAGACGGCGTCGATGCCCATGACCTCGCCGGTGGAGCGCATCTCCGGGCCGAGGACGGTGTCCACGCCGCGGCCGTGGATGTCGCGGAAGCGCGACCACGGCATGACGGCCTCCTTGACGGAGATCGGCGCGTCGATCGGCAGGGTGCCGCCGTCGCCGGTCTTCGGCAGCATGCCCTCGGCGCGCAGCTCGGCGATGGTGGTGCCGAGCGAGATGCGCGCGGCGGCCTTCGCGAGCGGGACGGCGGTCGCCTTCGAGGTGAAGGGGACGGTCCGGGAGGCGCGCGGGTTGGCCTCCAGGACGTAGAGGATGTCACCCGCCATCGCGAACTGGATGTTGATCAGACCGCGCACGCCGACGCCCTTGGCGATGGCCTCGGTGGAGGCGCGCAGGCGCTTGATGTCGTAGCCGCCGAGGGTGATCGGAGGCAGGGCGCAGGCCGAGTCGCCGGAGTGGATGCCGGCTTCCTCGATGTGCTCCATGACGCCGCCGAGGTAGAGCTCGTGGCCGTCGTAGAGGGCGTCGACGTCGATCTCGATGGCGTCGTCGAGGAAGCGGTCGACCAGGACCGGCCGGGTGGGGCTGATCTCGGTGGACTCGGCGATGTACGACTCCAGGCGGGCCTCGTCGTAGACGATCTCCATGCCGCGGCCGCCGAGCACGTAGGACGGGCGGACGAGGACCGGGTAGCCGATCTCGTCGGCGATCGCCTTGGCACCCGTGAAGGTGGTGGCGGTGCCGTGCTTGGGGGCCGGCAGGCCGGCGTCGGCGAGGACCTGACCGAAGGCGCCGCGGTCCTCGGCGGCGTGGATGGCCTCCGGGGAGGTGCCGACGACGGGGACGCCGTTGTCCTTGAGGGCCTGGGCGAGACCCAGCGGGGTCTGGCCGCCGAGCTGGACGACGACACCGGCGATCGGGCCCGCGAGGGACTCGGCGTGGACGATCTCCAGCACGTCTTCGAGCGTCAGCGGCTCGAAGTACAGGCGGTCGGAGGTGTCGTAGTCGGTGGAGACGGTCTCCGGGTTGCAGTTGACCATCACGGTCTCGTAGCCCGCGTCGCTGAGCGCGAAGGAGGCGTGGACGCAGGAGTAGTCGAACTCGATGCCCTGGCCGATGCGGTTCGGGCCGGAGCCCAGGATGATCACCGCGGGCTTGGTGCGCGGGGCGACCTCGGACTCCTCGTCGTAGGACGAGTAGAAGTACGGGGTCTTCGCGGCGAACTCGGCGGCGCAGGTGTCGACCGTCTTGTAGACCGGGCGGACGCCCAGCGCGTGACGGACCTCGCGGACGACGTCCTCGCGCAGGCCGCGGATCTCGGCGATCTGGGCGTCGGAGAAGCCGTGGCGCTTGGCCTCGGCGAGCAGCTCGGGGTCGAGCTTCTCGGCGGCGGCCAGCTCGTCCGCGATCTCCTTGATGAGGAAGAGCTGGTCGACGAACCAGGGGTCGATCTTCGTGGACTCGAAGACCTCTTCCTGGGTGGCGCCGGCGCGGATGGCCTGCATGACGGTGTTGATGCGACCGTCGGTCGGGCGGACCGCGGTGGCGAGCAGCTCCGCCTTGTCGCCGACCGGGCCGACGAAGGTGAACTGCGAGCCCTTCTTCTCCAGGGAGCGCAGTGCCTTCTGGAGGGCCTCGGTGAAGTTGCGCCCGATGGCCATGGCCTCGCCCACCGACTTCATGGTGGTGGTGAGGGTGGCGTCGGCGAGCGGGAACTTCTCGAAGGCGAAGCGCGGGGCCTTGACGACGACGTAGTCGAGGGTCGGCTCGAAGGAGGCCGGCGTCTTCTCGGTGATGTCGTTGGGGACCTCGTCGAGCGTGTAGCCGATGGCCAGCTTGGCGGCGATCTTGGCGATCGGGAAGCCGGTGGCCTTCGAGGCGAGCGCCGAGGAGCGGGAGACGCGCGGGTTCATCTCGATGACGATGACGCGGCCGTCGACCGGGTCGATCGCGAACTGGATGTTGCAGCCGCCGGTGTCGACGCCGACCTCGCGGATGATCGCGATGCCGATGTCGCGCAGCCGCTGGTACTCGCGGTCGGTGAGCGTCATCGCCGGGGCGACGGTGATCGAGTCACCGGTGTGGACGCCCATCGGGTCGAAGTTCTCGATGGAGCAGACGACGACCACGTTGTCCTTGGTGTCGCGCATCAGCTCCAGCTCGTACTCCTTCCAGCCGAGGATGGACTCCTCCAGGAGCACCTCGGTGGTCGGGGAGAGCGTGAGGCCCTGGCCGGCGATGCGGCGCAGTTCTTCCTCGTCGTGGGCGAAGCCGGAGCCGGCGCCGCCCATGGTGAAGGAGGGACGGACGACGACGGGGTACCCGCCGAGGGTGTCCACGCCCTTGAGGACGTCGTCCATCGAGTGGCAGATGACCGAGCGGGCGGACTCGCCGTACCCGATCTTGGCCTTGACGGCCTCGACGACGCCCTTGAAGAGGTCGCGGTCCTCGCCCTTGTTGATGGCCTCGACGTTGGCGCCGATGAGCTCGACGCCGTACTTCTCCAGCACACCCTGCTCGTGCATGGAGATGGCGGTGTTGAGCGCGGTCTGGCCGCCGAGGGTCGGGAGCAGCGCGTCGGGGCGCTCCTTCGCGATGATCTTCTCGACGAACTCGGGGGTGATCGGCTCGACGTACGTGGCGTCGGCGATCTCCGGGTCGGTCATGATCGTCGCGGGGTTGGAGTTCACCAGGATGACGCGCAGGCCCTCGGCCTTGAGGACGCGGCAGGCCTGGGTGCCGGAGTAGTCGAACTCGGCGGCCTGGCCGATGACGATCGGGCCGGAGCCGATGACCAGGACGGACTGGATATCGGAGCGCTTAGGCACGATCGGCCTCCATCTGGGCGGTGCTCATCAAAGACGTGAAGCGGTCGAAGAGGTACGCGGCGTCGTGCGGGCCGGCAGCCGCCTCGGGGTGGTACTGGACGGAGAAGGCCGGCCGGTCGAGCAGCTGGAGGCCTTCGACGACCTGGTCGTTCAGGCAGACGTGGGAGACCTCGGCGCGGCCGTAGGGGGTCTCGGAGACCTTGTCGAGGGGCGCGTCGACGGCGAAGCCGTGGTTGTGCGCGGTGACCTCGACCTTGCCGGTGGTGCGGTCCTGCACCGGCTGGTTGATGCCGCGGTGTCCGTACTTCAGCTTGTACGTGCCGAAGCCGAGCGCGCGGCCCAGGATCTGGTTGCCGAAGCAGATGCCGAAGAGCGGGGTCTTGCGCTCCAGGACGCCCTGCATGACGGCGACGGGGCCGTCGGCGGTGGCCGGGTCGCCCGGGCCGTTGGAGAAGAACACGCCGTCCGGGTTGACCGCGTACACGTCCTCGACGGTGGCGGTCGCGGGCAGCACGTGCACCTCGATGCCGCGCTCGGCCATCCGGTGCGGGGTCATGCCCTTGATGCCCAGGTCGACGGCGGCCACGGTGAACTTCTTCTCACCGATGGCGGGGACCACGTAGGTCTCCTTGGTGGCGACCTCGGCGGAGAGGTTCGCACCCGTCATCTCGGGGGCCTGGCGGACCTTCGCGAGCAGCATGCCGTCGTCGGCGATGGCGTTGCCGGAGAAGATGCCGACGCGCATGGCGCCGCGCTCGCGCAGGTGGCGGGTCAGGGCGCGGGTGTCGATGCCGGAGATCCCGACGACGCCCTGCTTGACCAGCTCCTCGTCCAGCGAGCGCCGGGAGCGCCAGTTGGAGGGGACGCGCGCGGGGTCGCGCACGACGTAGCCGGACACCCAGATGCGGGAGGACTCGGGGTCTTCGTCGTTGACGCCGGTGTTGCCCACGTGCGGGGCGGTCATCACGACGACCTGCCGGTGGTACGACGGGTCGGTGAGGGTCTCCTGGTAGCCGGTCATGCCGGTGGAGAACACGGCCTCACCGAAGGTCTCCCCGTGGGCGCCGTAGGCGCGGCCGCGGAAGATCCGACCGTCCTCCAGTACGAGTACGGCGGGAGTTTTGTCTCCCCTGGTGGAGGTCGTCATCGTTCGGCGCCTTCCGTCGTGATGGATTGGTTCATGAGGTTGATGGCTTCGACCCAGGCGGCGTGTTCGGCCGCGCGGTCGGAGCGGAATCCGGAGTCGATCAGCTTGTCGCCGTGCGCCCATGTGACGACGAGCAGTCCGCCCTCGGTGAGTACCTTGCCCGCGATTCCCTTGTCGAGGCGGGCGCCGCGCAGCTGCGCGGTCGGTACGAAGAAGTCGGTGGCACCCGGTCGGACCACGTCGAGGCCCGCGTCGGTGAGCGTGAGCTCCACGCGACTGCGGACGCCCAGGCCGTGGGCGACGATCCGGTCGAGCCACTGTCCGGCGGTGGTGGACCCGTGGTACCGGCCGGTCAGGGCCAGCCGGTGCGCGGGGAGACCGTCGGGGGTGGCGGGCAGCTCCGGCAGGTCGTTCTGCAGGGCGCCGCGCCATTTCCAGCCTTGCCGCATCAGCCAGTACACGAACGCGATGAAGACGACCAGACCGATGACCCACGCGATGCGTGCGCCCCAGTCCGTCACCTCCGCCGACTGTCGTTCGGCGGCCTCGGCGGCCAGTTGGATTACTGCAGGTGTCACGCCAGCGTCCCGTCCACGACCGTTGCCCGGCCCCGCAGGAAGGTGTGAGTGACGCGCCCCGGCAGCTCACGGCCCTCGTAAGGCGTGTTGCGGCTGCGGGAGGCGAAGTGTGCGGGGTCCACGACACCACGGTACGAGGTATCGACCAAGGTCAGGTTCGCGGGTTCACCTGCCGAGACGGGACGGCCGTGGGCCGCCAGGCCGCCGATCCGCGCCGGCGCGAAGGACATCCGCTCGGCGACGCCCGCCCAGTCGAGCAGTCCGGTCTCCACCATCGTCTGCTGGACGACGGAGAGCGCGGTCTCCAGGCCGACCATGCCCATGGCGGCCGCGGCCCACTCGCAGTCCTTGTCCTCGTGCGGGTGGGGGGCGTGGTCGGTGGCGACGATGTCGATCGTGCCGTCGGCGAGCGCCTCGCGCAGGGCCAGGACGTCCTTCTCGGTGCGCAGCGGCGGGTTGACCTTGTAGACCGCGTTGTACGAGCGAACGAGCTCGTCGGTGAGGAGGAGGTGGTGCGGGGTGACCTCGGCGGTGACGTCGATGCCGCGGGACTTGGCCCAGCGGACGATCTCGACGGAGCCGGCGGTGGAGAGGTGGCAGATGTGGACGCGGGAGCCGACGTGCTCGGCGAGGAGGACGTCGCGGGCGATGATCGACTCCTCGGCGACGGCGGGCCAGCCGCCCAGCCCCAGCTCGGCGGAGACGACGCCCTCGTTCATCTGGGCGCCCTCGGTCAGGCGGGGCTCCTGGGCGTGCTGCGCGACGACGCCGCCGAAGGCCTTCACGTACTCCAGGGCGCGACGCATGATCACGGCGTCGTCCACGCACTTGCCGTCGTCGGAGAAGACGGTGACGCGGGCGGCGGAGTCGTGCATGGCGCCCAGCTCCGCGAGCTGCTTGCCCTCCAGGCCGACGGTGACGGCGCCGATGGGCTGCACGTCGCAGTAGCCGGACTCCTTGCCCAGGCGCCAGACCTGCTCGACGACGCCGGCGGTGTCGGCGACCGGGAAGGTGTTCGCCATGGCGAAGACGGCGGTGTAGCCACCGGAGGCGGCGGCGCGGGTGCCGGTCAGGACGGTCTCGGAGTCCTCGCGGCCGGGCTCGCGCAGGTGGGTGTGCAGGTCGACGAGGCCGGGGAGGAGGGTCTGGCCCTCGGCCTCGATGACGGTCGCGCCCTCGGCGGAGAGGTTCTGCCCCACCTCGGCGATGGTCTCGCCGTCGATCAGGACGTCCTGCGCCTCGCCACCGAGTACCTTCGCGCCACGGATCAGGATCTTGCTCATCTTTACTTGCTCTCCTCGATACGGGGCGTGCTGGTGGTGGTGACGGCGGGCTCGGAGCCTCCGAGCAGCAGGTACAGGACGGCCATCCGGGTGGAGACGCCGTTGGCGACCTGCTCGACCGCGGTGCAGCGGTCGGAGTCGGCGACCTCGGCGGTGATCTCCATGCCGCGGTTCATCGGGCCGGGGTGCATCACGATGGCGTGCTCGGGCATCTTCGCCATGCGGTCGCCGTCGAGCCCGTACCGGCGGGAGTACTCGCGCTCGGTCGGGAAGAAGGCGGCGTTCATGCGTTCGCGCTGCACACGCAGCATCATCACAGCGTCGGACTTCGGCAGCACCTCGTCGAGGTTGTACGAGACCTCGCAGGGCCAGCTCTCGACGCCGATCGGGACCAGGGTCGGCGGGGCCACGACGGTGACCTCGGCGCCGAGGGTGTGCAGCAGCTGGACGTTGGAGCGGGCCACCCGGCTGTGCAGGACGTCGCCGACGATGGTGATCCGGCGGCCGTTCAGGTCCTTGCCGAGACCCGCGTCGCGGCCGACGAGGCGGCGGCGCATGGTGAAGGCGTCCAGCAGGGCCTGGGTGGGGTGCTCGTGGGTGCCGTCGCCGGCGTTGACCACCGCGGAGTCGATCCAGCCGGAGGTGGCGAGCCGGTAGGGGGCGCCGGAGGCGTGGTGGCGGATGACGACCGCGTCGGCGCCCATGGCCTCCAGGGTCAGCGCGGTGTCCTTCAGGGATTCGCCCTTGGAAACCGAGGAACCCTTGGCGGAGAAGTTGATGACGTCGGCCGACAGCCGCTTGGCGGCCGCCTCGAAGGAGATCCGGGTGCGGGTCGAGTCCTCGAAGAAGAGGTTGACGACGGTGAGGCCGCGCAGGGTGGGCAGCTTCTTGATCGGCCGGTCCGCGACGCGGGCCATCTCCTCGGCGGTGTCGAGGATCAGGACGGCGTCGTCGCGCGTGAGATCGGCGGCCGAGATGAGGTGGCGCTTCATCTTGGATGGCTCCGTAGGTCAGGAGGGCAGGCTGGGATCTGGCAGGGCAGGCCTCGGCGCGGACCCTCCCCCGGCTACCGCTGGGAGGTGCCCCCAACCAGGGCCCGTGCGTACGTGTGGGCTACTGCCCGGCTGCCTGGGCGGTCCGCTGGCCGAGCAGCACGGCGTCACGGCCGTCCTCCTCCTGGAGCTGGACCTTGACGATCTCCCGCAGCGACGTGGGGAGGTTCTTTCCGACGTAGTCGGCGCGGATCGGCAGTTCGCGGTGGCCGCGGTCGACGAGGACGGCGAGCTGCACGGCGCGGGGGCGGCCGAGGTCGCCGAGCGCGTCGAGGGCGGCGCGGATGGTGCGGCCGGAGAAGAGCACGTCGTCGACGAGGACGACGAGGCGTCCGTCGAGGTCGTCGCCGGGGATCTCGGTGCGGCCGATCGCGCGGGCCGGCTTCATCCGCAGGTCGTCGCGGTACATGGTGATGTCGAGGGAGCCGACCGGGATCTTCGTACCGGTGATCTCTTCGAGCTTGGCGGCCAGCCGGCGGGCGAGGAAGACACCGCGGGTGGGAATGCCGAGGAGCACCACGTCGTCGGCGCCCTTGGCGCGTTCGACGATCTCGTGGGCGATGCGGGTCAGGACCCGGGCGATGTCCTGCGCCTCCAACACGGGGCGCACCACATCGGCGCTTTGGTCCGGCTGAGCCTGCGCGTTCTGAGCGTCCATGAAAAGGACCTCCTTCTCCGCCTCACGGGACGGACCTTAAAGGACGTCTGATGTACGTCTCACACGGTACCAGGGGCGCGGCGTCGAACCCGCACCGGGCTGGTGCGCGGGGGCGCGCACGGGGCTCCTGGGGCTCCTCTTGAGGGGGCGATGGAGACCATTCGGCTTGACGCACCCAAGTAACGCTGCGTAACCTCACAGTGAGTTACCAGCCGCGCGGCGGAGCCGCACGTGGTCATGTCGTCACAGCGTCCGGGAGCGTTATGTCCAGCGAATACGCCAAACAGCTCGGGGCCAAGCTCCGCGCCATCCGCACCCAGCAGGGCCTCTCCCTCCACGGTGTCGAGGAGAAGTCCCAGGGCCGGTGGAAGGCCGTGGTGGTCGGTTCTTACGAGCGCGGGGACCGCGCCGTGACCGTCCAGCGCCTTGCCGAGCTGGCGGACTTCTACGGGGTTCCGGTGCAGGAGCTGCTGCCCGGCACCACTCCCGGCGGGGCTGCCGAGCCGCCGCCGAAGCTGCGTCTCGACCTGGAGCGCCTGGCGGGCGTGCCCGCCGACAAGGCCGGCCCGCTCCAGCGTTACGCGGCCACCATCCAGAGCCAGCGCGGCGACTACAACGGCAAGGTGCTGTCGATCCGCCAGGACGACCTGCGCACGCTGGCCGTCATCTACGACCAGTCCCCCTCGGTCCTGACCGAGCAGCTGATCAGCTGGGGCGTCCTGGACGCGGATGCCCGTCGTGCGGTGGCCCACGAGGACATCTAGTCCCGGCCAGTACCAGCAGAAACGTTTACCGGCGGGTGCCGGGAGTTCGAGAGGACTCCCGACACCCGCCGTTTTGCGTCTGGGCAGCCACAGCCATGGCCAAAGCAGCAAAGCGGAGGGGGGGCGCGGCGACACCGCGGGCCCCCCCCCCCGGCGCACCCCCCCCCCGCGCCGCCCCCCGCCGCCCGCCCGGCGGGCGGCGGGGGGGGAGAAAAAAAAAAACACCCCACCAACCAA
>NZ_JBHWJY010000141.1:0-11506 GCF_042731135.1 Streptomyces sp. NPDC059874 | reverse complement strand
GGGCTGGATTGGCCGGAGGGCAATTTCAGCCTCGCCGGCGTTTGAGGCGCGGGGTCCGGGGCGGAGCCCCGGGCGGCGGCGGCGCGCGCCATGTACCCAGAAGGGCCACGGGCAGGGGTTCTGAGAGACTGGGGGCGATGAACGAGACACCGATGCGCGTGTACGCCGAGATCGATCTTGACGCCGTACGGGGGAACGTGCGCGCTCTGCGCGAGCGGGCGCCCCGGGCCGAGTTGATGGCCGTGGTCAAGTCGAATGCCTACGGGCACGGGGCCTTGGCCTGCGCAAAGGCCGCCCAGGAGGCCGGTGCCACCTGGCTCGGGACCGCCACGCCCGAAGAGGCGCTCGCGCTGCGCGCCGCCGGCGTCGAGGGTCGGATCCTGTGCTGGCTCTGGACCCCCGGCGGGCCCTGGCGGAAGGCCGTCGAAGCCGAGGTCGACGTCTCCGTCAGCGGGATGTGGGCGCTGGAAGAGGTACGCGAGGCCGCCCGCGCGGCGGGCCGGACCGCGCGGATCCAGCTCAAGGCCGACACCGGCCTCGGCCGCAACGGCTGCCAGCCCGCCGACTGGGAGGAGCTCGTCACCGCGGCCGTCGCCGCCCAGGCCGAGGGCACCGTCCAGGTCACCGGCGTCTGGTCGCACTTCGCCTGCGCCGACGAGCCCGGCCACCCCTCCATCCAGCTCCAGCTCGCCGCGTTCCGCGACATGCTCGCGTACGCCGAGAAGGAGGGCGTCGAGCCCGAGGTCCGGCACATCGCCAATTCGCCCGCCACGCTCACCCTCCCCGAGTCCCACTTCGACCTGGTGCGCTGCGGCCTGGCGATCTACGGGGTCTCGCCGTCCCCCGAGCTCGGCACCCCCGCCCAGCTCGGCCTGCGGCCCGCGATGACCCTCAAGGCCTCCCTCGCGCTGGTCAAGACCGTCCCCGCCGGGCACGGGGTCAGCTACGGCCACCACTACGTCACCGAGCACGAGACCACCCTCGCCCTGATCCCGGCCGGCTACGCCGACGGCATCCCGCGGCACGGGTCCGGGGCCGGTCCGGTGCTCGTCGGCGGCAAGATCCGCCGGGTGGCCGGACGCGTCGCCATGGACCAGTTCGTGGTCGACTTGGACGGAGACCACGCCCGGGTCGGCGACGAAGCCGTCATCTTCGGGGACGCGGAGCGCGGTGAACCCACCGCCGAGGACTGGGCCCAGGCCGCACACACGATCGCGTATGAGATCGTCACCCGTATCGGTGGCCGAGTGCCCCGGGTGTACCTCGGCGGCTGAACGGAGTGAGGGCGGCGGCGTGAGCGAGAACTGGCGCAAGGCCGGCTGGGCCGGTGCGGCCATCGGCGTGCTGGCCGCGGGCGCGGCCGCCGGTGTCGCGGTCGAACGGATCACCGTCGGGCGGGGCGTGCGCATGAAGGCGCGCCTCGCGCTCGACGCCGCCGCGGACTACGGGTCCCTGCGCGGCACGGAGGGCACCTGCCGGGCCGAGGACGCCACCGAGCTCCACTACGAGGTCGACGAGCTCCCCGAGGGGGCCAAGCGCTCGCGGCTGCGCCGCAAACCGGCGCCCGCGGCCACCGTCGTGTTCTGCCACGGCTACTGCCTCTCCCAGGACTCCTGGCACTTCCAGCGCGCCGCCCTGCGCGGAGTGGTCCGCGCCGTCTACTGGGACCAGCGCAGCCACGGCCGCAGCGCGCGCGGCCTCGCCCAGGCGGACGGCGAGCCGCTGACCATAGAGCAGCTCGGGCGGGACCTGAAGGCCGTCATCGACGCGACCGCCCCCGAGGGCCCGCTGATCCTGGTGGGTCACTCGATGGGTGGAATGACCATCATGGGACTCGCCGAGCAGTTCCCCGAGCTGGTGCGGGAGCGCGTGGTCGGCGTGGCTCTGGTCGGCACCTCCAGCGGCCGGCTCGGCGAGGTGACGTACGGGCTCCCCTCCGTCGGCATGGGCGCCGTACGCCGGCTGCTGCCCGGGGTGCTCAAGGCGCTCGGCTCGCAGGTGGAACTGGTCGAGAAGGGCCGCCGGGCCACCGCCGACCTCTTCGCCGGCATGATCAAGATGTACTCGTTCGGCTCCAAGGACGTGGACCCCGGCATCGCGCGCTTCGCGGAGCGGCTGATCGAGGGTACCCCGATCGACGTGGTCGCCGAGTTCTACCCGGCGTTCCAGACCCACGACAAGACCGCCGCGCTCCAGCGGTTCGCGGACGTCCCCGTCACCGTCGTCGCCGGCGACAAGGACATGATCACCCCGCCCGGGCACAGCGTGGCCATCAAGGAGGCGCTGCCCGGCGCCGAGCTGGTGGTCCTGGAGTCCACCGGGCACCTGATGATGCTGGAACGCCCGGAGACCGTGACCCGGCTGCTCATGGAGCTGCTGGCACGCACCGGGGCGGTCCCGGTCCCCGTAGCGACTAACGTTGGCGCGCATGGAAGAAGTACCGCTGGAAGTGCAGCGCAGCCAGGCAGCACCGGCACCTGAGGCCGGGAGCGCCCAGGGCGGCGCCCGGAGCGTCACCGAGACCCGGATCACCGTCGACTCCCCGGGCGCGATGCAGGAGTTGGGTCGCAGGATCGCGGGGCTGCTGCGCCCCGGCGACCTGGTCCTGCTGACCGGCGAGCTGGGCGCGGGCAAGACCACCCTGACGCGCGGGCTCGGCGAGGGTCTGGGCGTGCGCGGGGCGGTGACCTCGCCGACCTTCGTGATCGCCCGCGTACACCCCTCGCTGACCGGCGGACCGGCGCTGGTGCACGTGGACGCGTACCGGCTGGGCGGCGGGCTGGAGGAGATGGAGGACCTGGACCTCGACGTCTCGCTGCCCGAGTCCGTGGTCGTCGTGGAGTGGGGCGACGGCAAGGTGGAGGAGCTCTCCGACGACAGGCTGCACGTGGTGATCGCGCGGGCGGTCGGCCACGAGGAGGTCCTGGACGACGTACGGGAGGTCTCCGTGCGCGGGGTCGGTGCGCGCTGGGCCGCCGGGGCCGGGGCCTGGGCCGAGACCATCTCCGAAGCCCTCTCGGAGTAAACGTACCGACAACCCGTCGGCAAGATATTGCGCTCTTGGCGGCGCTCGTGATGACATGGTACCGAGAGTTTCTTAGGTATGCCTAAGTTCGGCGTTTCCGGGCCCAGGAGGCAGCAGCCATGTCGGCACCAGCAGGAGCACCGCGCGATCCCCGCCCGTCCGCCGTGTCCATGCGGGCGCTGCTCGCCGCGGGAGTGGCCGCCACCGCCGTCTCGACGCCGCCCGCGCGTGCGGACGTTACGGACGAGGGTGAGCCGGGGACGCCGGACGGCGGCCTACGCGAACAGGCCGCTCCGGAGTCCGAAGCGGCCTGAGTCGCACGTACGGGTGAATCAGTCGGGTCGCGGCCCTAGGGGACGACGACCACCTTCGAGCTGATCGTCGCGAAGGCCCACATCGCGTCGCCGTCGGCGCGCGACATGCGGATGCCGCCGGTCTTCCTGTTCGGGTCGGGCTCCGGCGTCGCGCCGTCCACGCGGGCGCTGAAGCCGATCGCCACGCCCTCCGTACTGGCGAACCGCACGACGTGCTCGATCGGCACCCCGTCCGAACCGGTGACCGCGCCCGAGCGCGAGCCGACCGTATAGCTGCCCGGCTTCGGGTGCACGGTGCTCGGCATCACCTGGAACGACTTCGGCTCTTGCCCGGCCGCTCCCACCAGCCACACCCGCTTCTGGCCGATCGAGTACACGACGCGCGTACCGGTACCGGAGCCCTCCGGCACGGGCACCGGCTTCGCCGGGTCCTGCTTCGCGGCGGACTGGCTCGGGGCGGGGGAAGGGTCCTGCGCGGCAGCCTTCGGAGGGTGCGCGGGCGCCGTCGCGGAGGCCTGGTAGCCGAGGAAG
Source organism: Streptomyces sp. NPDC059874 (assembly GCF_042731135.1). Lineage (NCBI taxonomy): Bacteria > Bacillati > Actinomycetota > Actinomycetes > Kitasatosporales > Streptomycetaceae > Streptomyces > Streptomyces sp. NPDC059874. The sequence continues at coordinate 7,636 of NZ_JBHWJY010000141.1, read as the reverse complement.
CCGACGGCGGCGATCGCCGCGGCGGTGAGCCCGGCCACGATTCCCGAGCTGCTGCGTGCCACCTTGCTCCACCTCTTCGACCTGACCGGTCACCTGGACCGAACACCTGGACCGACACCTGGGTCGAAAGGTAGCAGCCGGGCCGCCGTTCGACCGTTCGCAAGGGGCGCGGCCGCAGGAGTCGTAGGCTGTTCGCGTGCTCTTGCTCGCTGTAGATACCGCCACGCCCGCCGTCACCGTCGCCCTGCACGACGGCGAGTCCGTCCTCGCCGAGTCGAACCAGGTCGACGCCCGCCGCCACGGGGAGCTGTTGCTGCCCTCCGTGGACAAGGTGCTCGCCGAGGCCGGGGTGAAGCTCGACGCCGTCACCGGCATCGTCGTCGGCGTCGGCCCCGGCCCCTACACGGGGCTGCGCGTCGGCCTCGTCACCGCCTCCACCTTCGCGGCCGTACTGGGCGTCCCCGTGCACGGCCTGTGCACCCTCGACGGGCTCGCCTACGCCGCCGGTGCCGCCGGGATCGACGGCCCCTTCACCGTCGCCACCGACGCACGGCGCAAGGAGGTCTACTGGGCGCGCTACGAGGACCCGCGCACGCGCCTCGGAGAGCCCGCGGTGGACCGCCCGGCCGACATCGCCGAGCAGGTCGCCGGGATGCCCGCGGTCGGCCAGGGCGCGCTGCTGTACCCGGACGTCTTCACCGACGCACGGGAACCCGAGCACCAGTCGGCCGCCGCGCTGGCCTCGCTGGCGGTGGAACGACTGGCGGCCGGCCAGGAGTTCCTGCCCCCGACGCCGCTCTACCTGCGCCGGCCCGACGCCCAGGTGCCGAAGAACTACAAGGTGGTCACCCCGCAGTGACCCCGGCGACCCCGCACACCCTGCGCGAGATGCGCTGGTGGGACATCGGGCCCGTGCTGGAACTGGAGCACGAGCTGTTCCCCGACGACGCCTGGTCCGCCGGGATGTTCTGGTCCGAGCTCGCCCACGCCCGCGGCCCGCAGTCCACCCGCCGCTACGTCGTCGCGGAGCTGCCTCCCGACAGCGGCTCCGCCGAGGGCGCCCCCGGCCGGATCGTGGGCTACGCCGGACTGGCCGCGATCGGCGACCTGGCCGACGTACAGACCATCGCCGTCGCCCGCGACCAGTGGGGGACCGGCCTCGGCGCCCGGCTCCTCGCCGAGCTGCTGCGCGCCGCCACCGCCTTCGAGTGCGCCGAGGTGCTCCTGGAGGTGCGGGTGGACAACACCCGCGCCCAGAAGCTCTACGAGCGCTTCGGCTTCGAGCCCATCGGCTTCCGGCGCGGCTACTACCAGCCCGGCAACGTCGACGCGCTCGTCATGCGACTGACCGACCCCGCACAAGCACGAACTGAGAGCAGTGAGAGCAATGGCTGACGAACCGCTCGTCCTCGGCATCGAGACCTCCTGCGACGAGACCGGCGTCGGCGTCGTCCGCGGCACCACCCTGCTCGCGGACGCGATCGCGTCGAGCGTCGACGAGCACGCGCGCTTCGGCGGCGTCGTGCCCGAGGTCGCCTCCCGCGCCCACCTGGAGGCGATGGTCCCCACCATCGAGCGCGCCCTGAAGGAGGCCGGTGTCAGCGCCCGCGACCTCGACGGCATCGCGGTCACGGCCGGCCCGGGCCTCGCGGGGGCACTGCTGGTCGGCGTCTCGGCGGCCAAGGCGTACGCCTACGCGCTGGGCAAGCCGCTCTACGGGGTCAACCACCTCGCCTCCCACATCTGCGTGGACCAGCTGGAGCACGGGCCGCTGCCGGAGCCGACCATGGCCCTGCTGGTCTCCGGCGGGCACTCCTCGCTGCTGCTCGCCCCCGACATCACCTCCGACGTACGGCCGCTCGGCGCGACCATCGACGACGCCGCGGGCGAGGCCTTCGACAAGATCGCGCGCGTGCTGCAGCTGGGCTTCCCCGGCGGCCCGGTCATCGACCGGCTCGCGCGCGAGGGCGACCCGAAGGCGATCGCGTTCCCGCGCGGGCTGACCGGGCCGCGCGACGCGGCGTACGACTTCTCCTTCTCCGGGCTCAAGACGGCCGTCGCCCGCTGGATCGAGGCGAAGCGGAACGCGGGCGAGGAGGTCCCGGTGCGCGATGTCGCGGCGTCCTTCCAGGAAGCCGTGGTGGACGTGCTGACGCGCAAGGCGATCCGGGCCTGCAAGGACGAGGGCGTCGACCACCTGATGATCGGCGGCGGCGTGGCCGCCAACTCCCGGCTCCGCTCGCTCGCGCAGGAGCGCTGCGACGACGCGGGGATCATCCTGCGCGTGCCGCGGCCGAAGCTGTGCACGGACAACGGCGCGATGGTCGCGGCGCTGGGCGCGGAGATGGTCAAGCGGAACCGCGCGGCCTCCGACTGGGACCTGTCGGCGGACTCCTCGCTGCCGGTGACGGACCCGCACGTGCCGGGCACCGGGAATTCCGACGGCGACGGCGACGGCGACGGCCACGGGCACTCCCACGGCCACTCGCACTCGCACTCGCACTCGCACGACCACGACCACGTGCACGAGCTGAGCAAGGACAACCTGTACTCGTGAGCACCGTCGCGCTGATGTGGGAGGCCCGGGCCGCCGACGGCCGGGGCAACGAGCTGCTGGAGTGGGCCCGCGCCCAGGTCCTCGCCCGGGAACCGGTGCGCCGCGAGGTGTTCCGCGCCCCGCAGGACCGGGTGCTCGTCATCACCTGGTGGGAGACGCCCGAGGGTGTGGCGGCGGAGCTCCCCGAACTTCCGGAGCCCGCAGCCGACTTGATCACGCGGGCGGTGCACCGCTGGCGCTTCGAGTCGGTGGAGACCACGCCGTAGGGGGAGCGGGGCGTGCGGATATGGTCATGTGCATGCCTCGCCCTGACCTGCCGCCCCTGCCGCCGCCCGCGCACCTGCGTGCCTGGCTCGACGAGGCCGTCGTACGGGCCGACCGCGCACGGTTCCTGAGCGATCTGAGCCGACGCAGCCTGGGGATGGGCCGGTTGCTGCTCCTGTGGGCCGTCGCGGCCGTCTTCGTGCTCGGCTGGTCCTTCGTCGGCATGGCCTGGACGGCCTTCGAGCAGCGCGACTTCTTCTCGTACGTCTACGGCCTCATCTTCGCCGTGCTCGGCGCGGGCGTGCTGATCCCGGCCGGATTCTGGTTCGCCCGGGGCGCCCGACGGGACCGGCAGGTGCGCCAACTGCTGCACGCCTGGGCGGAGTCGTACCGGGACCCGGTCGCCGACGCCCGGCTCCGGGCGCCCGGGCTGAGCCTGACCTGGCTGCTGGCCTCGTTCGCGCTGGGCGTGTTCGGGCTGTGGGTGGCCTTCGCCGCCGCGGCCTCGGCCCGCCCGGACCGCACGACGTACGGCGAGATCGCGTACACCATGGGCATCGGCCAGATCCTGTGGATCACTGGCCTCCTGGGCCTCGCCAAGGCGGCCGCCCACTACCGCTGGGCGGTACGCGCCTTCCGGCCCTGACGTCCGCTCGGAGCCCCAGCCCCTAGGACGCCAGGTTCAGCTGCCACGAGACGCCGAACCGGTCGTTCACCCAGCCGAACCTGGCGCTGAAGCCGTACGAACCCACCGGCATCAACTCCGCACCCTGCTCGGCGAGGGCCCCGTAGAGGCGGTCGAGCTCGTCGGCGCTCTCGCACTCCACGAAGAGCGACACCGCCGGGGTGAACCCGAAGGCGTGCTTGACGTAGCTGTCGATGCACTTGAACTGCTGACCGGCGAGCGAGAACGTCGCGAGCTTCACCGTGCCCGCCTCGCCCGGACCCTCCGCGTCGTAGCGGCTGATGTCGATGACCTCGGCGTCGTCGAACAGCGAGGTGTAGAAGGTCAGCGCTTCCTCGGCCCTGCCCTCGAACATCAGAAACGTGGTGATCTTCTGCGGTGCCGAGGCCATGGTGCCTGCCCTCCGATGACGGGAACGGTGACGGTGCGACGGGGGTGCCCCCACCGCGACCGACGCTAGGGCACGGGTCCGACAACGACCCCGCGACTCACGGGGCCCGGCGGCTCGCGCCGATCGTCCGGCCGGTCACCGTACGGGCTACTCCGCAGGCGGCACGGCGGGGGCGCCGATCAGCATCGAGGGGGCGCCCGCCACCCGGGTCAGGAACACCGTCGCGGAGTTCGGCCCCTGCGGTTTGACCTTCCTGCGCAGTTCCTCGGGCTCGATCGCCGAGCCCCGCTTCTTCACGGTCAGGACGCCGACCCCGCGCTCGCGCAGCAGCGCCTTCAGCTTCTTCAGGCCGAACGGCAGCACGTCCGTGATCTCGTACGCCGTCGCGTACGGCGTCGCGCGCAGCTCGTCGGCCGTGACGTAGGCGATGGTCGGGTCGATGAGCCGGCCGCCCAGCTGCTCGGCGACCTCCGCGACGAGGTGGGCCCGGATGACGGCGCCGTCGGGCTCGTAGAGCCAGCGGCCCACCGGCCCCGCCTCCGGATCCGGCAGCGGATCGACGGTGTGCAGCCCGCGCGGCCCGGGCAGCAGTGTGGCGCGCACCGTGCCGGGCGCGGTCCCGAACCAGAGCACGGCCTCCTTCACGTCCCCCTGGTCGGAGATCCACTCGGCCTCGGCCTCCGCGGGCACGGCCTCGTGCGGGATCCCGGGGGCGATCTTGATGGCGGCGTACTTGGCCGTACGGGCGGTGGCGACGGCCCAGGACAGCGGCGGCGAGTAGGACTCCGGGTCGAAGACCCGCCCCCGCCCCCCGCGCCGGGCCGGGTCGATGAACACGGCGTCGTACTCGGCGGTGTCCACCTCCGTCACGTCCGCCTCCCGGACCTCGATCAGGTCCGCCAGTCCCAGCGCCTCGGCGTTGGCCCGCGCGACGGCGCAGGTCAGCGGGTCGCGGTCCACCGCGAGCACCCGGATGCCGAGCCGCGCCAGGGCGAGCGCGTCGCCGCCGATGCCGCAGCACAGGTCGGCGACGCTGCGGACGCCGAGGTCCGCCAGCCGCTGGGCGCGGTACGAGGCCACGGAGGCGCGGGTGGCCATCTCGCCGCCGCCGGAGGTGAAGTACATCCGGAAGGCGTCCTCCGCGCCGAACTTCGCCACCGCGCGCTGTCGCAGCCGGGCCTGCCCGAGCGCGGCGGAGACCAGCCCGGCGGGGTGCTCGCGGCGCAGCCGGGTGGCCACGGCCAGCTCCTGGGCGGGGTCGTAGTCGCGGAGCGAGTCGAGGAGGGCGCGGCCCTCGGGGGTGAGGAGGGCGGCGAAGTCTTCGGGGGTCACGCCCCCATTGTCGGCGACGGCCGGTGTGGGCCACTCGAAGGAAGGTGCGCGGCCCGTCGCGGTGTCTTCCGGGGAGACCGCGTGTCGGCTGCAAGTATGCGCAGCTATGCAGCTAGTCGGACAAAAGGAAGATAAGACGCAACACGGTCACCGGCGCGCGGCGATCCCGCACGGCCGGTTCGGGGTGGCCCTGGCCGCCCTGCTCGTCGCCGCCCTCGGGACGGCATGCGGCTCCACCGACTCCGGCGAGGCGGACAAGGCGGAGAAGGCCAAGGCCGCGAAGGGCGCCGAGGCGGCTTCGGGCGCGGCCGGCGCCATCGGCAGCTACGCCGAGAAGCTGAAGGCCGCCCAGCAGGCACGCATCGCCGCGGCGAAGAAGTGGGGCCTGACGAAGCCGCCGCTCACGGCCCCGGCGGCGCCGAAGCAGAAGCCCGAGATCACCACCCGCGACGGCTTCGAGGTCGAGGACCAGGAGGAGTACCCGCCGGTCTTCACCACGATCCCGACGGAGGACAAGGTCGTCTTCCTGACCATCGACGACGGCGCCGAGAAGGACCCCGAGTTCCTGAAGATGATGCAGGAACTGAAGATCCCCTACACGGCCTTCCTCAGCGACTACATCGTGCGCGACAACTACCCGTACTTCAAGGCGATGCAGGCCGCGGGCGTCACGCTGAACAACCACACGCTCAACCACCGCTACATGCCGGGGCTGTCGTACGAGAAGCAGCGCCAGGAGATCTGCGGCCAGCAGGACACGATCCAGAAGCAGTTCGGCAAGCGCCCGACCCTCTTCCGGCCGCCGTACGGCAACTACAACCAGGACACGCTGAAGGCGGCGAAGTCCTGCGGCATCAAGGCGGTCCCGCTGTGGAACGCCGAGGCGTTCACGAACCGGATGGACTACCGGGAGTGGGACCGCGATCTGCACCCCGGTGACATCATCCTCACGCACTTCCGGGGCAAGGAGGATTGGAAGGGCACGATGCCTGACATGATCCGTCATGTCATGAAGACCGTCACGGACAAGGGATATGCCGTGGCTCGGCTGGAGGACTATCTGCCGACCTCTTAGCCGAAGTCGAAAGAAATGTGCGGGCTCGGCCGTCCATGCTGCCGCGTGTGCGCCGAGCCCGAACTCGGCCGACGCAACTCCCGCCACTGACAACCGCAGAAAGCGCAGGGCGCAACAGATGCACAGAGGACTCCGCCGCCACGCAACTGCGCGGCGAGGACGCGCGCGCCGGTTCGTAGCCGGAACGCTCGCAGCCGGCGCGCTCGCGCTGTCCCTGACGGGGTGCGGGGACAGCGTGGATCCCATCGAGCGGCTGGGCCGCAAGACGGCGGAGAAGACGCCGGCCACGGAGACGCCTGCGAAGGAGACGAAGGGCGCCGGTTCCACCGCCGGCTCGGCCGTCCCTTCGGCAGGCACCGGCTCCCCCAACACCGCATCGGACGAGGCGTACAAGAAGTGGGGCCTGACGGCCCCCCTCCAGTACGCGCCCAAGCCCGCCCAGAAACCTCAGATCCCGAAGGCCGCCCCGGGCAAGGTCCCGGTGATAGACCGAATACCCGTCCCGGCGGACGACAAGGTCGTCTTCCTGACTTTCGACGACGGCGCCGAGAAGGACCCCGAGTTCCTGAAGATGGCGGCCGACCTCAAGCTGCCGATCAGCATGTTCCTGACGGACAACGTGGCCTCGTCGGACTACGGCCACTTCGAGAAGCTCCGCGACAACGGCTCCGCGAGCACGATAAACAACCACACCCTGACCCACCCGAACCTGCGGACCCTCTCCTACGAGGCGCAGAAGCACGAGATATGCGGCCAGCAGGACCGCCTGGAGAAGCGCTTCGGCCAGCGCCCACCGCTCTTCCGTCCGCCCTTCGGCAACTACAACGACGACACCCTCCGAGCCGCCTCGGAGTGCGGAGTCTCGTCCCTGCTGCTGTGGCGGGTCTCGATGCAGATCAACAACTTCCAGTACGCCGACGGCTCCGCCCTCAAACCGGGCGACATCATCCTGGCCCACTTCCGCGGCCCGTCCGAACTCAAGGGCGCGACGGAAATCCAGATGACGACCCGCATGCTCCAACGCATCCAGGACCAGGGCTACAGAATCGGCCGCCTGGAGGACTACCTGTAGGCGGGGGGTACGGGTCCACGCGCGTGCGGGACTTCTCCCCCCTCGGGGCACGCCCGGGGGCGGCGGTTGCCCACCCGCCGCGGCGGGGGTCGGGGAGCGGGCGGTCAGTCCTGTACGGCGGGGTCGGGGGATGGCGGCATCCGAGCCGGGCGGAATCAGAGTGGTCTTGGGGGTTTCCCGTCAGTCTCATCGTCCTTCCGTGTCGGGCCGGCCTGTCAAGGGCGCTCCTTCGTCGCGTCGCTTCGCGATGTCGCTGCGCT
>NZ_JBHWJY010000140.1:0-11541 GCF_042731135.1 Streptomyces sp. NPDC059874 | reverse complement strand
GGCCGGATCAGGGCGCGGTGTCAGACGCCGCGGGCCCGGCCTGATCGGCGAGACACCCCCTGAAACCGCACAGACCGGGCGGCGGCCACTCTTCGCGTGAGTGACCGCCGCCCGGTCCGGGTGGCGCGCTGCCGCCGTCCCCACGAGGCAGCGCGGGCAGGTCGCCGTCCGGTCATGGAGACGGCGGCCCGCCGGTTCAGGGGGTCCGGCCGCCGGGTGGCGCCAGGCCCAGGGAGGGGAGCATGACCGCGTCGACGAACCGGACCAGGTAGTCGGCGTCGGCGTACAGGCCGTCCAGTACGGGCCGGATCCGGAGCACGCCCATCAGCTGTGCGGGCAGGAACTCCACGGCCGGGTGGTCCGCGGCGATCTCACCCCGCGCCACCGCCCGCTCCACCATCGCGTCGAAGGCGGCGAGCTCCGGCTCGACAAGAGCCTCGCGCAGCGCGGACTGCAGCTCCTCGTCGCTGAGCACCGCGTGCCCGAGGGCCTGCGTCAGGCGGGTGTCCCGGCCGGAGGTGCCCGCCGCGATGCGGGCGGCCTCGCGCAGGTCGCCCGCCAGCGTCCCGGTGTCCACGGCGGCGAGCGTGCCCTGCCGGTTCGCGCGCAGGGCGGCGGCCACCAGCTGGGGCTTGGTCTTCCACTGCCGGTAGAGCGTGGACTTGCCGCAGCTGGCGCGGGCGGCGACGCCCTCCATGGTCAGGGCCTCGTAGCCGTGCTCGCGCAGCTGCTCCAGAACGGCGTCGTAGAACTCCTGCTCCCGCTCCGGGGTGATCTTGGAGCGGCGCGCGGGGGTCGGCGGCGTCGACGTCATGGGTGCGGCTCTCCTCGGGGACGCCTCGGTGGCGGGCTCTCCTTGAAGTCTACGGGAACGCGAGCGTATCGGTACACGTGCGTATCGATACGCGAATGTATCGATACACTGACGTGTCGATGTCGGGTCATGCCGTTCGACGTCGGGTCGTGTGTGCGAACAGGAAGCGAGACCGGGGGATGAACGCCCAGATCACCGGAACGTCCGGGGAGCCCGGTATACGGCGGGCGGCACGCCGCCGCCTCGTACGCGAGCTGCTGCTCGTCGTCGGACTGTTCGCCGTCTACAAGGCGGGCCGGACCCTCTCGACCGGCCGCACCGGCGAGGCCTTCCGCAACGCGGACCGGACCTGGGACGCCGAGCGCGCCCTGCACCTGCCCGGCGAGGGCGCGATACAGCGGCTGCTGCTGCACGGCGATGCCCTCGTCCACACGGCGAACACCTACTACGCGGCCGTCCACTTCCCCGCGACCGCGCTCTTCCTGATCTGGCTCTACGTCCGCCGCCCCGGCCACTACCTGTGGGCCCGCAGGGTCCTGGCCGTGCTCACCGGCGCCGCCCTCGTCCTGCACCTGGCCTTCCCGCTCGCGCCCCCGCGGATGTTCGAACCGGCACATCTCGTCGACACCGGCCTGGTGTACGGGCCCACCGTCTACGGAGCCGCGCCCGAAGCCGACACCATGGCCAACCAGTTCGCCGCGATGCCCTCCCTGCACTTCGGCTGGGCGCTGATGCTCGCACTCGGCATGATCGCCGCCACCTCCTCCCGGCTGCGCGCGCTGTGGCTGCTGCACCCGCTGGTGACCCTGCTCGTGGTGGTCGGCACGGCCAACCACTACTGGCTCGACGCCATCGTGGCCACCGTCCTGCTCGGCTTGGCCCTGCTGCTGGTCCCGCGGCCGCCGCGGAACGCCGTACCGGGGCTGCCCGGACAGCGGAACGCCCCCGAATCCGACGTGGCCCCCGCCCTCGCCCCCGCCTCCACGGGAGCGGGGCGGTGAACGCCACCGCCCTCGCCGTCGCGCTCTGCCTGGCCTCGGCCGTCACGTACGCGGCCGCCGCCGTCGCCCAGGAACGGCTCGCCCGGGCCGCCGTCGCGCGCACCGTCGGCGCTCTGCTCGGCAACGGCGCCTGGTGGTGGTCGGCCGGACTGAACGCCGCCGCCGCGCTGCTGCACGCGGCCGCCCTGCGCTACGGGCCGCTCACCCTGGTCCAGCCGCTCGGCGCGCTCACCCTGGTGGCCGCCGTCCCGCTGGGCGCGCGCGGAGCCGGGCGCCGGGTGGCGGCCACCGAATGGCGGGGTACCGTGGCCACCGTCGCAGGGCTCGGCCTGCTGCTGCTCCCCGCCTCCGGGCCCGCCCCGGACGACACCCTCACGCTGACCGAGGCCCTCTCCGTCTCCGGGGCGACGGCCGCCGTGATCCTGCTGTTGACCGCCCGCAAGGACCCGCGCTCCGGGCTCCGGCACGCGACCGCGTCAGGGCTGGCCTCCGCGGCCGCCTCCGCCCTGACCCAGACCGTGGCCGTGGCCGGCGGCCGCGGCGGGGACCTGCTCAGCGCCCGGGTCGTCGCGGTGGCCCTGCTCGTCGTGGTCTTCGCGGTCGGCGGGATGCTCCTGTCGCAGCGGGCCTACCGGGGCGGGCTCGGAGCCCCGCTCGCCGTGGTGAACCTGTCCAACCCGCTCGCCGCGGCCGCCATCGGCATGGTCCTGCTCGGCGAACGACTCCAAGGCGGCGCGCTCGGCCTGCTGCTGGCGGTGGCCGGAGCCCTGGCGGCGGCGCGAGGGGTGCTCCTGCTGACCCGGACCCCGCCCGCGACGATGGCCGGCGCCACCGCCTGAGAACCGTTCCGGCCCGCGCCGCGTCCTCCCCGGAGAACACCGAACCACCGAAACGGAGTGACTGGGCATGGGAATCGTCAGCTGGATCGTCCTGGGACTGCTGGCCGGGGGCATAGCCAAGTTCCTGCTGCCCGGCCGGGATCCCGGCGGCCTGATCGTCACCACGCTCATCGGCGTCGCCGGTTCCTTCACCGGCGGCTGGCTCTCGGCGAAGTTCCTCGACAAGCCGATCCAGACCGAGTTCTTCGAGCTCACCACCTGGGGCTCCGCCATCGCCGGCTCCCTGGTCCTGCTCATCGCCTACCGGATCCTCTTCGGCAACTCCCGCAGCTGACCCGCGTCCGCCGGCCCGCGCAGGGCGGCCACTACGCTGGCCGCACGGCGCGACGTACGAACGACAACGAGCAGCGAGGAAGTCTCAGCGACATGAGCGTCACCCCACTCCCCACGGCCGACATGTACGACGAGCACGGCGAGGACCTCGGCATCTGCGCCACGCAGTTCCGGCAGCTGGGCGGCCGACGGCTGTTCGCCGGACCGGTGCGGACCCTTTCCTGTCACGAGGACAACGCGCTGCTGCGCGAACTCGTGCACGGGCCGGGCGACGGCGCCGTCCTCGTCGTGGACGGCGGGGGCTCGCTGCGGACCGCCCTGGTGGGCGACCTCATCGCCGGCGCGGCCGCGCGCAACGGCTGGGCGGGCCTGATCATCAACGGCGCCGTCCGCGACAGCGTGGCCCTCGGCGGGCTCGACCTCGGCGTCAGGGCGCTGGGCACGGTACCCCGTAAGAGCGGCAAGACCGGCGCGGGCCAGGTGGACGTGCCGCTCACGATCGGTGGCGCGACCTTCCGCCCCGGGGACACGGTGCACGCGGACGACGACGGCATCGTGGTCCTGCCGGCCTGAGCCCGCTCCTTTCGGCAGCGGCCCGACGTTCATCGAGCCGGGCCGCGCCGGGCCGGGGGGCGAGATCACGCCACATCCCGCACACTCGCCCTGGCGCGGCCCCGGCGGGCCGGGTTTCACTGCGGGCCCATGAGACGACACAGGATCATGGGCCTGCTCGGCGCGATCGCGCTGGCCGCCGGCACCCTGGCCGCCGCGGGACCCGCGCACGGCCGGACCCCCACCGAGCCGCCGCCCGCCGAGTTCGGCACGGACTGGCACGACCCCCTCACCCCCGCCCCGCCCGTCACCCGGCCCGCGACCCGGTCCTGCCAGGTGACCCTCGCGGAGGCGCAGTTCCGCGACTTCACCCCCTACCACGGCAGCTACACACCGCCCGCCGACTGCGGCGCGGCCGACTGGGCCAAGGTGGTGCTCCGCCTCGACGGCAAGGTCAAGGGCCGCCAGTACGACCGCCTGGGCAACCTCTCCCTCGGCGGCGTCGAGATCCTGCGCACCTCCACCCCGCAGCCCTCGCCGGACGGCATCACCTGGCGCGTGGAGAAGGACGTCACCCGCTACCGCGACACCCTCGCCGGCCCGCAGCCCGTCGAGATGCTCATCGGCAACGTCGTCAACGACACCTACACCGGAGTCATCGACGTCAAGGTCACCCTCACCTTCTACGCCGCCGAGGGCCGCACCCCGGCCGCCTCCGACACCCCCGACCGCGTCCTGCCCCTCACCACCCCGTCGGTCACCACCCCGCGCAACACGGAGCGACTCCTCGCCGAGGTGTACGCCACCGGCTCCGGCGGCGGCTGCGAGGAGTACTGGTACATGACCGCCCCCGACGCGGCCCCCTACTCCTGCAAGGCCGCGGACGGGCCGCACCGCGAGGTCCGCGTCTCCGTCGACGGGCAACTCGCGGGCATCGCCGCGCCCTTCCCCACCGTCTGGACCGGTGGCTGGTCCAACCCCTTCCTCTGGTACGTCACTCCCGGCCCCCGCGCCTTCGACGTCCAGCCGATCCTCTACGACCTCACCCCGTTCGCCGCACTCCTGAACGACGGCCGCCCGCACCGGATCGAGGTGTCCGTCGCCGGCGTCCCGGCCGGGCAGAGCGGCTGGAGCACCCCCACCAACCTGCTGCTCTGGCAGGACGAGGCCCGCGAGGTCGTGACCGGCGCCCTGACCCGCCACGAGCCGGGCGAACCGTCCGGCTCCTCGCGTTGGACGCCCGCCGCCCCCGGCGCGGAGCACCGCCTGGACACCGAGGGTGGCCACCGGCTGACCGTCGCCGGGTACCTGGACACCTCGCACGGCCGGGTCACCACGACCGTCACCCGCGCCGTCCGGGGCACCTCCGTGCACCGCTGGACCGACGGCGAGAACAGCGACGCCCTGACCGCGACCTGGACCGACGAGGAGAGCGTGACGCGCGGGCCGACCACCACCCGGACCGCCCGCACGTACACGATGGACGGCGCGACCACCCTGGGCGCCGGGGACCGGCTGCGCACCGTCCTCTCGCTCGGCGACCGCGCCGACACCGTCACCCTGCGCGGCGGCCGCAGCGTCGACGTCTCCCGCCTCGACGACCGGTACACGGGAGACGCCACCTACACCGCGAACGTCCCGCGGGACCAGCGCCACGCCGTGGGCACCACCTCCGCCCGCTACCGGCTCCACGGTTCCGGGGCGCCGGGCGGCTGCTACGACCGCACGGTCGCCACCGCGCAGGGCACGGTCACCGAGGACCGCCGACGCTGCTGACACCGGCGGCGCCTACGATGACCCGCCATGGACACTGGTGAGGCCGGCAGACAATTGATCGACGGGCGCTTCGAACTGGTCGCGCCCCTGGGCAGCGGCGGAATGGGCACGGTGTGGCGCGCCCGCGACATCGCCCTGCACCGCGAGGTCGCACTCAAGGAGGTGCGCCCGCCGGACCCGGCGACCGCCGCGGCCCAGCCCGGTCTCGCCGACCAACTGCGCGAACGCGCCGTCCGCGAGGCCCGCGCCCTCGCCCGCCTCGCCCACCCCCACGTCGTGACGATCCACCACATCGTCGAGCCGCCCGAGGGTGCGGACGGGCATCCGTGGATCGTCATGGAGCTCGTCCGGGGCGGTTCGCTGCACGAGCGGCTGGCGTCCGGCCCGCTGCCGCTCGCGGACGTGCTGCGGCTCGGCCTCGACGTGCTGTCCGCGCTGCGCGCCGCACACGCCGAGGGCATCCTCCACCGAGATGTGAAACCGGCCAACGTGCTGCTGAGGCCCGACGGGTCGGCGGTGCTCACCGACTTCGGCATCGCGGCCCTGCAGGAGTCGACGGGGCTCACCGCGACCGGGGTGCTGATCGGCTCGCCGGAGTACATCGCGCCCGAGCGCGTCCGGGGCGAGGAGGGGTTGGCCGCCTCCGACCTCTGGTCGCTGGGCATGATGCTGTACGTGGCCGCGGAGGGGGTCCATCCGCTGCGCCGCGCCACCAGCCTGGCCACGGTCGTCGCCGTGCTGGACGAGCCGATCCCGACGCCCGTGCGCTCCGGCCCGCTGGGGTCCGTACTGGAACGGCTGCTCGTACGGGACCCGGCCGCGCGGCCCGACGGGGCGCAGCTGGAACGACTGCTCCGGGACGCGAGCACCGCTCTCGGCGCGGGTGTCGGCGCCCCACCCTCGGCAGCTCCCACCGTCCCGGCCGCGTACGGGCCGTACGCTCCGCCCACCCCGCCGCCGTTCGGCCCGGTCCCTCCCCCCTACGCGGCCACCACCGCGCCCCTGCCCGTCGCGCCCGCGCCCGCGCCGCGCAGGCTCCCGGCCCTGATCGGCGGCGTGCTCGCGGCGGTGCTGGCGGCCGGAGTGGTCGGGATCGTCCAGATGCTGCCCGACGGCACCTCGGGCGACGGCGACCGCGTCGACGCGAAGACCGGCTCCTCCACCCGCCCCACCGCCTCCGCGACTCCTCCCGCGGCCACCACCCCCGGCCCGAAGCCGAGTACGCCCAAGGTGAGCGCGGCGCGGGGCAGCATGCTCACCCCGGAGAACGTCCGGATCGCCCTGGAGGCCTTCAAGCAGCAGACGGGCACGACCACCTTCGTGGACCTGAAGGTCTACGACGGCTACGTCCTCGCCTCCATCCCCACCGCCCCCGGTGCCAAGACCGTCGACTCCTGGCAGTTCCGCGACGGCGCGGCCAAGCGCACGGGCCCGGACGGCACGGTCAAGGACGGCGAGCCGCTGATCGACATGGCGACGGTCAACTGGGACGCCCTTCCCGGCCTGCTGGAGCAGTTCAAGAAGGACCTGGGCGTGGAGAACCCGACCTCGCGCTACGTCATCGTCGAGCCCTGGATGATGGACCAGGTCCCCTGCATGCGCCCCTACCTCAGCGACGAGTACGGCCGCGGCGGTTACGTGCTCGCCGGCATCGACGGCAAGGTCAAGAAGGTCGTCGCTTCCTGAGGTTGAGATCGTGGTCCCGTACGCGCGTACGGGACCACAGGTCGAGGGAGAGTCCCCTCGTACGCACCCGCAGGGGGCTCAGTAGGGCCCGTTGACGTTGTCGATGGAACCGTAGCGAGCGGCCGCGTAGTTGCACGCCGCGGTGATGTTGGCGACCGGGTCGTACGAGTTCGTCGAGGTGCCCGGCACGTGGTAGGCCTGGAAGGTCGGGTCGATGACCTGGAGCAGGCCCTTGGACGGGATGCCGTTCTGGGCGTTGATGTCCCAGTTGTTGATGGCGAGGGGGTTGCCCGAGGACTCCCGCATCACGTTGCGGTGAATTCCGTTGTAGGTACCGGGAATTCCGTGCTTGGCCATCACGGCGAGGGACTCGCGGATCCACCCGTCGAGATTGTTCGCGTAGGCGGGCTTGGCGGCGGGCTTCGCGGCGGGCTTGATGGCGGGCCGGGCGGCGGACCTGCTCGCGCGGGCGGACTCCGTCTGGGTGCCGAGCTGCAGTTTGATGCCGGGCCGGATGACCGCCGGGTTGTCACCGATGACGCTCCGGTTCGCCGCGTAGAGCTGCTTCCAGCCGCCCTTCAC
Organism: Streptomyces sp. NPDC059874; assembly: GCF_042731135.1. Classification (NCBI taxonomy): domain Bacteria; kingdom Bacillati; phylum Actinomycetota; class Actinomycetes; order Kitasatosporales; family Streptomycetaceae; genus Streptomyces; species Streptomyces sp. NPDC059874. The sequence goes on along the minus strand of NZ_JBHWJY010000140.1, from coordinate 3,958 downwards.
GGAATGGTCCGCAGCGATCTCGGAAAGGGTGTCACCGGCGACCACGGAATAGGTCGTGGGAGTCGCGGCGGGGGCCGCGGGGGCGGCGGTGTGAGCCGCGGGAGCGGTGGTCGTCCCCACGGCCCCGGCGGTGGTCGCGCTGATCAGCGGGAGGGTGAGGGCCGCGCCACCGGTGCCGGCGAGGGCCAGCTTGCGGGTGATCGGGTTGTGCTTCGGCCGACGGTGCTTTCCCTTTGCGGGCATGGCGGAATTCCTCACGTGGGGGGACGGGAGAGCCACGGCGGCGGGCCGGATTCGGCTTCGGACCACCGGGAACGAGGCGACCGTAAGTGAGCCCACCGGGCGGTAACAAGACCCGAATTCCACCGGTAGATCGACTTCCCGCGATACGTCCGGTAAATGACCTTGTCGGCGCCTCTGTGCAATAGCCGATTCCCTTTCCGGGAAAAGGGAATCGGCCTCTCGCGGGAAATGATGTTGGCGCATCCGGCGTGACTCACATCACGGGCTCGCGAGCCCGCGGCCAATACGGGCAACTCCGCTCTCCGTGGGCCTCATTCGGGCGACTCGCGCGTAGGGGGTAAATCGCCCATCGCGGGAATTTTCCGGCATGTGATTCTCAGGTGCGGAGCTCCGCCAGGCGCTCCAGCGTGGCCGTCACCGCCGCCTCCGGGGCCGGCAGCAGGGGGAGCCGTACGTCCGGGGTCGGGATGCGCCCCTGTGCGTGCAGCACGCCCTTGACGACCGTCGGGTTCGGCTCGGCGAAGGCCGCCGCCGACAGTCGGGCCAGCGCGTGCCCCAGCGTCCGCGCCCGCGCCACGTCCCCCGCCCGCCAGGCCCCGGCGAGTTCCACGAACCGGGCCGTCGCCAGGTGCGCCGAGGCCAGGATTCCGCCCGTCGCGCCCAGTGCCAGCAGCGGGGAGACGTACGCGTCGTCCCCGGCCAGCACCTCGAACCCGTCCGGCAGGTCACCGAGCAGGGCGACCGTGTCCTCGCCGATGCCCCCGGCCGCGTACTTCACCCCGGCCACCCCCGGGAGCGCCCCGAGCGCCCGCAGCGCGGCCGCGTCCAGCGGCTGCCCCGTGCGGTACGGGATGTGATAGACGATCAGCGGTACGGGGCTCACCTCGGCCAAGCGCGCGAAGTGAGCCAGCACCCCCGCCGCCGAGGGCCGTACGAACGACGGGACGGTCACCAGCGCCGCCCGCGCCTGTGGCCACCGGGCCAGCCGGGCCAGCGAGGCCTCGGCGGCCCGGGTTCCGCTCGCCCCGGCGCCGACGGTCAGCGTCGCGCCCCGCTCCCGGCAGACCCGGGCGCACACGTCGGTGACGAGGTCGCGCTCGGCCTCGTCGAGGGCCGCGCTCTCCGCCGTCGTGCCGAGGGCGACGAGCCCGGTGGAGCCCGCGTCGAGCACCTCGTGCGCGAGGCCTTCGAGGGCCTCGGCGGCCACCTCCCCGGCCCGGTCGAAGGGGGTGACGAGCGGTACGTGGATCCCGTGGAGGGAGGCGCCGGGCGAGGAGGCCCGCGCCGTGTGCTGAGTGGTGTCCTGTGCCATGCGGTAGAGCCTGACCCGGCAGACCCGACAGATCCAGTTCGCATTTCTTACCAGAACCGTAAGCTGAGCCGATGCTCGATGTACGACGCCTGCGCCTGCTGCGCGAACTCGCCCGCCGCGGCACCATCGCCGCCGTGGCCGACGCCCTCGCCTTCAGCCCTTCGGCGGTATCCCAGCAACTCGCCGTCCTCGAACGGGAAGCCGGCCTGCCGCTGCTGGAACGCACCGGCCGCCGGGTCCGCCTCACCCCGGCAGGCCTGCACCTGGTCGAGCACGCCGAAGCCGTCCTGGAGCGGCTGGAACAGGCCGAAGCGGATCTCGCCGAGGCGCGCCGCGGCCTGGCCGGCGTGCTGCGGATCGGGGCCTTCCCCACCGCCACCCGGGCCATCGTCCCCGCGGCCCTGATCGCCCTCGCCCGGTGCCACCCGGGGCTGGAGCCCATGGTCTCGGAGACCGACCCGGCGGCCGTGGCGCACGCGCTGCGGGCCGCGGACCTGGACGTGGCCCTCGTCCACGAGTACGACTTCGTTCCCGCCGCCCAAGAGCCGGGCCTGGCCACCGAGCCCCTGTACGAGGAGGCGATGTACCTGGCCGCGCCGGCGACCGGAGCCCCCGACCCGGACGGAGCCCCCGACAAGGACGGAGCCCCCGACCCGGACGAGCGGGACGACACGGGCCGGGCCGTCGACCAGGGCGCGGTCCTGCGCACGCACGCCGACGCGCCCTGGATCACCGCCACCCCCGGCACCCTCTGCCACGCCATGACCCTGCGGGCCTGCCAGGCCGCCGGATTCACCCCGCGGGTCCGCCACCAGGTCGACGAGTTCGCCACCGTGCTCGCCCTGGTCGCGGCCGGCCAGGGCGTGGCCGTCGTACCGCAGCTCGGCATCACGGCCCCCGCCGATCCGGCCGTGCGCCTCACCCGCCTGCTCATGGGACGCCGCACCCGGCTCGCCTTCCGCAGCGGCGCCGCCGCCCACCCCGCCGTGGCGGCCTTCGGCGCGGCCCTGCGGGCGGCCGTACCACCGGAACTGGCCGAACCGCGCGCCGTGCGGTGACACAACTGCCCTACCCGTCGCGGCCCGTGTACGTTCTGACAGGAGCCAACGACACCAGAGCGGGGTAGACGTGACGCATCGCGTACGAGGGGTCATCGCCCGGAGCAAGGGCGCACCGGTGGAGACGACGACGATCCTCGTGCCCGACCCGGGGCCGGGCGAGGCGCTCGTACGGGTCCAGGCCTGCGGGGTCTGCCACACCGACCTGCACTACCGCGAGGGCGGCATCAACGACGAGTTCCCGTTCCTGCTCGGCCACGAGGCCGCCGGGATCGTCGAATCGGTCGGCCCGGACGTCACCTCGGTGGCCCCCGGTGACTTCGTCGTCCTCAACTGGCGTGCGGTGTGCGGGACCTGTCGGGCCTGCAGGCGCGGGCGGCCCTGGTACTGCTTCGCCACGCACAACGCCACCCAGCCCATGACCCTGGAGGACGGCACCCCGCTCTCCCCGGCCCTCGGCATCGGCGCCTTCGCCGAGAAGACCCTGGTCGCGGCCGGCCAGTGCACCAAGGTGGACCCGGCCGCCTCGCCCGCCGCCGCCGGACTCCTCGGCTGCGGGGTGATGGCCGGCCTCGGCGCGGCCCTGAACACCGGCAACGTCGGACGCGGGGACTCCGTCGCCGTCATCGGCTGCGGGGGAGTCGGCAACGCCGCCGTCGCCGGGGCCCGACTGGCGGGAGCCTCGCGGATCATCGCCGTGGACCTCGACGACCGGAAGCTGGAGTGGGCCCGCGGCCTCGGCGCGACGCACACCGTCAACGGCCGTACGGAGGACGTGGTCAAGGCCGTCCAGGAACTGACCGGAGGCAACGGCGCGGACGTGGTCATCGAGGCCGTCGGCCGCCCCGAGACCTACCGCCAGGCCTTCTACGCACGCGACCTCGCGGGCACGGTGGTCCTGGTCGGCGTACCGACCCCGGACATGAAGCTCGAACTCCCGCTCATCGACGTCTTCGGCCGCGGCGGCGCCCTCAAGTCCTCCTGGTACGGGGACTGCCTGCCCGAACGGGACTTCCCGCTGCTGATCGACCTCTACCTGCAGGGCCGGCTCGACCTGGACGCCTTCGTCTCCGAGACCATCCCGCTCGACGGGGTCGAGGACGCCTTCGCCCGGATGGAACGCGGCGAGGTGCTCCGCTCCGTGGTCGAGTTCCAGGGCGCCGCCACACAGCCCTAGGCCCTGTCGTCAAATTCCCGTCTGCCCCGCGACGTCTGGCACGCACTCTCGCCGCACCGGGCGAAAGCCCAAGTACGTCCAGTACGTGGGCTTCCGCCCGGCACGCCGAGAGCACGCACCAGACGCCGCGGGGCCGCCCTTCGGGCGACGACGGGAATTTGACGACAG
>NZ_JBHWJY010000139.1:0-11910 GCF_042731135.1 Streptomyces sp. NPDC059874 | reverse complement strand
AGCGACGCGACGAAGGAGCGCCCTTGACAGGCCGGCCCGACACGGAAGGACGATGAGACTGACGGGAAACCCCCAAGGCTTCTCTGATTCCGCCCGGCTCGGATGCCGCTACCCGAAGCCCCCGCCGTACAGGACTGTCCAGCCCCGCCCCACCGCCCAACCCCACCACCCCGCACAGCCAAAGCCCCCGCACGCCCGCAACCCCGTACCTCCCGCCCCGCACCTCCCCACCCCGCACCTGCCCACCCCGCCCTCCCCCGTCGTACGCTGCCCACATGATCACTTCACGTACCCACATCCGCGTCGCCCGGCCCTCCCTCGACCTCAAGGCCGCCGAGCGCTTCTACGTCGACGGGCTCGGGCTGGACGTGGTGTGGCGGAGCGCCAAGAGTGAGCCCGGCGCGCACGACCTGCTGATGGTCGGGCCCGCCGCAGGCGGGTGGCACTTCGAGCTGACGCATGACGCCGACAATCCGATCGCGCCCTCCCCCACCGTCGACGACCTGTTCGTGGTCTACCTCGGCGAGGCGCCCGACGAGACCCTCGTCGAGCGCCTCGTCGAGCACGGCGGGAAGCGTGTGGCCTCGCACAACCCGTACTGGGACGAGTGGGGCGTCACCGTCGAGGACCCCGACGGCTACCGGCTCGTGTTGTGTTCCCGCAATTGGGGCTGAGTACTTACTCGCCCGCCGCCCAGAACTGGGACAGGGCCGCCTCTTTGTAGGGATCCGGGCGCACGCTCAGGTCCCCCGCGAAGGGGCGGTCCAGGGCCACCACCAGCAGCAGGCTGAAGCCGATCAGCCCGGCCACCGCCGATACGAACAGCAGCTGCATCTTCAGGCTGCGCAGCCCGAACAGGAAAGTGAGCGGGAGGATCACCAGCGCGCCCCCGTACACCAGCACTTGCAGCAGGATCGGCAGCGAGGTCTCGGCCATCGAGATGCGCGCCCGGCGCTGTGCGGCGACGTCGTTGACGCGGGTGACCGCCTCGGCGTAGAAGGTCTCGGCGCGGGGGCCGCTCGGTTCGTACGCCTGGAGGGCCTCGTACAGGGCGCGGGTCTGCGGCGCGGTCGCGTCGTAGCTCGGCCGGCCCTCGCGCATCAGCGGCCACTGCTTCTCGACGACGGCGTGCGCGTACGCTCCCACCGCCTGGTTCACCCGGGCGCGGTCGGCCGGGGGGAAGGCGTCTGCGCTGCGTACGACCAACGCCAGGTCCGTCGCCTCGGTGGCGACGATGTTCTGGGTGTTCTCCAACTGCGTCCAGAGCGTGACGACGACGAACGCGAGGATGATGCCGTAGATCGCGCCGAACATGCCGAGCGCGACGCCGACCATCTCGTTGTGGTCGCCGGCGGCGAGGTGCGGGAAGCGGCGGCGGGCGGCCAGGCTACCGAGGACGGCGAGGCCGGTGACACCGCCGACGAGGAAGACGGCGATGACGAAAGTGCTGAGGTGGTTGAGCAGCCAGAGGATCATGCACTGCTCAACGAGCGGCTGCCCCGGACGGCCCTGCCCCTGACGCCCCCCGCCTCCTGCCCCGCCTCCAGCCCGCCTACCGCCCCGCTTCCAACCCCGCCTCCTGGGCGTCGATCAGCTCGTCCCAGTGTTCCCGCGTCCACTCGCAGGCCGCGTCCAGCGGGCCCAGGAGGCCCCGGCCGAGCGGGGTGAGGGCGTATTCGACGCGGCGCTCGGGGCCCTCGTACTCCTCCCGTACGACGAAGCCGTCACGCTCCAGCCCGCGCAGGGACTGCGTCAGGGACTTCGAGGTGATGCCGCGCAGCGGGACCTTGAGCTCCGAGAAGCGGCGGGGCCCGCCCTCCAGGCAGCGCAGGATCAGCGTGGCCCACTTGTCGCCGATCCGGAACGGGACCAGCGGCGACGGGCAGACGGGGTCGAACATCTCGGGGTCCAACGGTTCCCCGGGCGGTACGGGCACCACGGGCGCCACGGGCGCCACGGGCGGTACGGGCGCCACGGGCGGTACGGACAGCAGGTCGCTCATGATCCACACGGTAGGCCGGTATCCGATCGGTAACCAGCCCCTCTCCTACGCTCGCGGCCATGAACATCACGAGCGGAAACAGCAGCAGGATCATCGTGTTCGGCGCCCGCGGCCGCGTCGGCCGGGCCGTCGTCGCCGAGGCGCGGGCGCGGGGCCACCAGGTCACCGAGGCGGGCCGCGCCGAGGGGGACGTCACCTCGGCGGCGGACGTGGCGCGGCTGGCGGCCGGGCACGATGCGGCGGTGGTCTCGGTGTACGACATGCAGGCGGAGCCGGGGGCGTACTTCCCGGCGGTGGCACGCGCGCTGGCGGCCGGGCTGCCTGAGGCCGGGGTCGGGCGGCTGGTCGGGGTCGGGCTGGCCTCCGTGCTACCGACGGAGTCGGGGGCGCCGCTGATGGACACGCCGGGGTATCCGCAGGAGTGGCGGGAGTTCTACCTCGGCCACGGCGCCGGCACCGACGCGCTGCGGGCGGCCGCGCCCGAGGGCCTGGACTGGGCGGTGCTGTCCCCGGCGGGGGATTTCGACCCCGACGGCGCCCCGGCCGGCGGCCACGCCTTCGCCCCGGCGGACGCGGCGAGCCGGATCACGCACGCCGACTTCGCCCGGGCCGTGGTGGACGAGGCCACCGCCCCGACCCTGCACGCGGTCCACGCCGGGGTGGGGCCGGCATGACCGCCACCCACGCCGTGACCGACAGCCCGAACCCCTGGGTCGCCGAGCACATCCGGCGCTTCGAGGAGACCGCCGGACAGCCCCGGCCGGGGTTCTCGGACCTGCTGCTGACCACGCGGGGCCGGAGGTCGGGGGTGCTCCGCCGCACGGCGCTGGCCTACGTCCGGGCCGGGGACGCCTACGTCCTCACCGCCTCCAACAGGGGCGGCGACCGCCACCCGGCCTGGTACCTGAACCTGGCCGCCGACCCGGCCGTGACCCTTCAGGTCGGCGCCGAGACCTTCCCGGCGACCGCCCGCCGAGCCACCCCGGCCGAGGCGGAGCGGCTGTGGCCGGTGGTGGTGGCCGCGATGCCCTCGTACGCCGACTACCGGGAGGCGACGGCCCGTGAGATCCCGCTGGTGCTGGTCACCCGTACCGACTGAGGCGGGTTCAGCCGACCTTCGGGGTCTTGGGCAGGCCCGCGTCCATGGCGGAGCCCGCACCGGCCAGGGAGCTGTCCGTGGCCTTCGCGGCCGACCCGGCGACCGCGGCCGTCACGCCCACGGCCGTCTTCGTGTCCTCCACGGCCTGCTCGGGGTGCTTGACGATCTCGCCGACGCGCTGGGTGATCGGGGGCCCCGGGATGGGCGACTGGTCGGCGTGGGCGGCGACGGGGGTGAGTGCGAGGGCGGCGCCGCCGGTGAGGACCAGGGCGGAGAGGGTGCGCTTCATGGCATTCATGCCCCACCCAACGACCCTCCCGCATCCGGGGTCACTGCGGCGTCAGCCCGGCAACGCCCGCGGCCCCGGATCGAGGGGATCGATCCGGGGCCGCGAGGATGACTCGGGGGGATGACTCGGCAGTGGGGGCGGGAGGTCAGTCCTCGACCACCAGGGCCGGGGTGGACTTCGTCAGGACCTCGCCGCGGAAGAAGGCCGGGCTGCGGCGTTCGGTGACGAACATGATGACCAGGCCGAGGGCCAGCAGGCCGACGCCGATGATGAAGACGCTGCCGACGCCGAGGACGGTGGAGCCGGAGCCGTAGGCCGGGTCCCACATGTCGAAGAGGGTCCGGCGGAAGACCTCGGCCAGCAGCAGGCCGCCCAGGACCGGGAAGACGCCCTTGAAGAACAGGTCTCGGGCGGAGCGGCGCAGGTCGCGGCGGAAGTACCAGGCGCAGGCGAAGGCCGTCAGCGAGTAGTAGAAGCAGATCATCAGGCCGAGGGCGAAGATCGTGTCCGTGAGGACGTTCTCGCTGACCAGGGTCATGATCGTGTAGAACGTGCCGGTGGCGACGCCCGCCATGACGGTGGCGCGGCCCGGGGTCTTGAACTTCGGGTGGACCTTGGCGTAAGAGGGCGGCAGCGCCTCGTACGTCGACATGGCGAGGACCGTGCGGGCCACCGGGATGAAGGTGGTCTGCAGGGACGCGGCGGCGGAGGCCAGGACGGCGACGAAGAGCAGGACGCCGAGCATCGGGCCCATCACCGGGCCGGCGAGGGCCGCGAAGACGTTGTCGGAGGTGTCCGGGTTGCCGAGGCCGAGGCCCTTGTCGCCCGCGCCGACGGCCATCTGGGCGGCGATGCCGGTGGCCAGGTACGAGCCGACCAGGACGACCATCGCGATGAGCGAGGCGCGGCCCGGGGTCTTGGCGGAGCCGGTGGTCTCCTCGTTGGTGGCCAGGCACGCGTCCCAGCCCCAGTACATGAAGATCGAGAGGGAGAGACCGGCGGTGAAGGCCGCCATGGACTCGACCGCGAAGGGGTTCATCCAGGACCAGGAGAAGTCCAGGCCGGTGTCGAAGGTGCCGGCGGAGGCCTTCTGGAAGGCCATGGCGACGAAGATGGCGAGCACCACGAGCTGGAGGCCGACCAGCGCGTACTGGACGCCCTTGGTGGCCGTCATGCCGCGGTAGCTGATGGCGGTCGCGACGGCGATCAGGGTGAGGCAGGTGGCGATGTGGACGAGCTTGTTGTCGTCCAGGGCCGCGATCGACGGATTGCCCGTGATCTCGCCGGCCAACAGCCAGAAGTACGAGGTGGCGACGCCGGCCAGGTTGGAGAGCACGATGATCGTGGCGATCACCAGGCCCCAGCCGCACATCCAGCCGATCCGCGGGCCGAAGGCCTTGACGGTCCAGGTGAAGGAGGTGCCGCAGTCCGGCATGGCCTTGTTGAGCTCGCGGTACGCGAAGGCGACCAGGAGCATCGGGAGGAAGCCGGCGAGGAAGACCGCCGGCATCTGGACGCCGACCTCACCGGCCGTGGAGCCGAGGGTCGAGGTCAGGCAGTAGACGGGGGCGACGGTGGAGATGCCGATGACGGCACTGCCCACCAGTCCGACGGACCCCTTGCCGAGGCCCTTGCCGCGTACGTCGCCCTCGCCCTGGGCCGCGCCGCTTACCGTGTCTCCGGCCTGGGGCCGAACGTCCAGCTGAGTCATGAGTCAGGACGTTAGATGCTGCGCATTCCACATCTGGAGGGCTTTGGTCCGGATCCTGTGGAGCCCAAATCCCTTTGAATCGCCAGATCAAGAGTGTTCACGAGCATGCAATACAAGGTTCACTCTGGCATCCATCCAGGGTTCGACAGGCGCCGGACAGCCGGTTCCGTCATACGGAAACCGCAGCCATGTCCCTTTTGGGCGGTTTCAAACTTTCCCGTGTGACCGCGGTCACTCCCGGCGGGGCGCGGTGACCACCACGCCGTGCGGAACCGGCCCGAACCGGCACGTCATCCGCAAAACTGTTCCCATGCCCACGGCCGATGAGCTCCTCAGCGCGGAAACCGTCACCACCCTCGCCCGACTGCTCGCCCGTGCGGGCGGCCGCCGGTCCGCGCCCGCCCTGCGCGCACGCGCCGACGCGCTCGACGGACTGACGTACAGCGGCCGCGTCGCCGCCGTCCGCGACGCCGTGCTCACCGACCTCCCCGCAGACTGGCCCGGCTTCGAGGCCGTCGTACGCGGGGCCCTGGCGGACCCCGCCTTCGACGGATGGATGACCTTCCCCGTCAACGAGGCCGTCGCCGTCCGCGGGCTGGAGGTGTTCGAGCCCGGGCTGGCGCTGCTGCACGACCTCACCTCCCGGCTCACCGCCGAATCCGCCGTACGGCCCTTCCTGCGCGCCGACCCGGCCCGCGCCCTGGCCGTCGTACAGCAGTGGACCGCCGACCCGGACCCGCACGTACGCCGCCTCGCCAGTGAGGGCACCCGGCCCCGGCTGCCGTGGGCCCCGCAGCTGCCCGCCTTCATCACCGACCCGCGCCCGGCCCTGCCCGTACTGGACGCCCTCTACCGCGACGAATCCGAATACGTCCGCCGCTCCGTCTCCAACCACCTCAACGACATCAGCCGCGACCACCCCGACCTCGCCGTCGAAACCGCCGCCCGCTGGCTGGCCCGGCCCGAGGCCACGACGAACCGCGTCGTACGGCACGGACTGCGCACCCTGATCAAGGCGGGCAGGCCCGAGGCGCTGACCCTGCTCGGTCACGCCCCGGACGTTCCGGTCGGCGTGCGCGGGCCGGTGGTGACCACCCCGCGGGTCGCGGTCGGCGAGTACCTCGTCTTCGACTACGCCGTCACCAACACCGGCACGCTCCCGGCCGAGCTGGTGGTCGACTACGTCGTGCACCACACGAAGGCGAACGGCACCCGCACCCCGAAGGTCTTCAAGCTCGTCACCCGCGCACTGTCCGCCGGCGAGACCCTCACCGGCACCAAGCGGCACTCCTTCAAGCCGATCACCACCCGCCGCTACCACTCGGGCGAGCACCTGGTGCAGCTCCAGATCAACGGCCGGGTCCGCGGCGAGGCCGTTTTCTCGCTGGACGCCGGATGATCACTGCGGCATGCTGCCGGTCATGACCTACGGAATCGAGTCCCACCCCGCCCGGTGAGCGCCCGCGACGAGCGCCCGCCGCTCACCACCGGCCCCTCCCTGTACGACTACGCCCTCTTCCGCCACGGCATCGAGCCGGAAGAGCGGATCCCGTTCAACGGTTACCCGCTGCCCGACGGGCACCCGCCCGAGCCCTCCCCTCCCCGCCTGCGGTGGCAGGAGGCGCACCGGAAGGTGACCGCCGCACTCGTGCCCCTGCTGGGCGACCCCGACCCCGTACGGGCCGCCGAGGCCGTCCACCGGCAGACGGTCGCCCTGGCGATGCCCCACCGCACCCTGCGCGCGCACGTGGCACGGCTCGTCCCGGAAGACGGGGACGCGGCCCGGCGGACCGCCCGGCACCTGGTCCGCACCGGCACCTCGGCCGCGGCCGTGACCGTCGGCATGGCCCTGCTGATCCGCCTCGGCGAGGCGGAGGACGTGCCGCACCTGAAGGCCCTCGGCATGCTGCGGGGCCTGGCCACCGCCGCGTCCGCGGCCCTCGACCCCCTCGACCGGCAGGCCGCCGCCCTGCTGGAGCTCCGCGGCCGGATCAGCTCCGACCCGGAGCGGGCCCTGCTCGCGGCGGCGGCCACCGGTGGCCCCGAGCACACCCGCACGGCACTGCTCTCGCTCCCCGACACCGTGCTCTCGGAACGCCCCCGCCGGCTCGCCGAAGCCACCGACCTGCACGGTCTGCTGCGGGCCCACCCCGGGGACCCGGAACTGGCCCGCGTGGCGATGCGGTTGCTGCAGGGGATGTGCCGGCAACCCGACGACCGGACGGAGATCCTCGCGTACGGCCCCGCCGTACTCGTGTACACGCTGCTGCTCGCACACGCGGACCGGCTGCCACCGACCCCCGACCTGCACGCGCTGCTGCTCTCCACCGCCCTCGACCTGCACAGCGGCCCCGCCGCCCTCCTCGACTGGGGTCCCGGCAGCCGGCAAGCCCTGCTCGACGCTCTCGAAGGGACCCTGTCCGAAAGGGCGGAGGGCGGGCCCCCGCTCCTGGCGGACTGGATCCGGCGCCACGCGCGCCTGCCGTTCGCCCGCCCGCCGGCCGCGGCCTCCCCCGGAGGGCCACCGACCCTGCAGGTGGCGCCCGTCCAGACCGAGGTGGACTCGTCCGCCGTAGAGACCCGCCTCCTTGTCGACGGACTCCCGCTGCTGCCCTCGCTGTTCCGCAGCGGCTCGGGCAACGCTCCCGAGTACCTGGTCGACGACGGCGGCCTGCGCGCCGGACCGGAGCCGCGGGAGGTGCAGCTCGCCGAGGCGTACTGCGCCGAAGGGTGCTGCGGCGCGCTGTACGTGACGATCCGCCGGGACGGCGCCGAGGTGGTGTGGGGCGACTGGCGGGGGGCGGTGGGCCCGCCGCCGCCCGAGTACCGCTTCGACGCGGCCGCCTACGACGCCGAGGTCGAGCGCGCCGAGCTGGACCACTCCTGGTGCTGGCCGGCCCGCCGCACCGCACGGCTGATCTCGGCGGGCCTGCGGGAGCAGCCCGACCTGCTGGGACGCTGGGACCTGTCACCCGTCTGGCTCTCCACCGACCATCGGGAGCCCCACACCACGGTCGTGCGGCTGGTGTTCACGCCCCCGGACGGCGCGAAGGACCCGCACGGCGACCCGCTGCGGCTGTACTTCGACTGGCGCCTGCCCGACGACGGCAGCCCGCCGCAGGAGCGGGCGGCCGCCGCACTGGAACGGATCGCCCAATCCGATCCCAAGGGCTTCGCCCCGCTCGCGCGGGGCAGCGGCAAGCTCGCGAAATCCCTCGGCTACAGCTGGTCACAGCCGGGCGTGGACACGTAGGAACGGCCGGCCCGGGGACGTTCCCCGGGCCGGCCGGCCGCGGTGCCTCAGCCCGTCCAGACGATCGACTGCATCTCGCTGTACGCGTGCAGGGCGTACGAGCCCACGTCGCGCCCGACTCCGCTGCGCTTGAAGCCGCCGAACGGCGCCTCCATGTTCCGCCCGATGGTGTTCACGCCGACCCCGCCCGCCCGCAGCCGCCGCGCCACGCGGAACGCGCGCGCCGAGTCCCCGGACCACACGTAGCTCAGCAGGCCGAAGTCGCTGTCGTTGGCCAGCCGGATCGCCTCCTCCTCGTCCCCGTCGAAGGGGACGACCACGACGACCGGCCCGAAGATCTCCTCGCGGACCACCCGCATGTCGTTCGTGCAGTCCACGAGCAGGGTCGGGGCCACGTAGAAGCCCTTGCCCGCGTCCCCCACCCCCGGGCGCTCCCCGCCGTACGCGAGGCGCGCGCCCTCCTTCTTGCCGAGCTCGACGTACGACTCCACGCGGTCGCGGTGCGCGGCCGAGATCACCGGGCCCACCACCGTGCCCTGCGCCCTCGGGTCGCCGACCTTCATGAAGGCCAGGTAGCCGGTGAGCTTCTCGATCAGCTGGTCGTAGACCGCCCGGTGGACGATCACCCGGGTCGGGGCCGTGCAGATCTGCCCGGAGTAGAAGGAGAAGGTGGTCCCGATGCCCATCATCGCCGCGTCCAGGTCCGCGTCCTCGAAGACGATCGCCGCGCCCTTGCCGCCCAGCTCCATCAGCTGCCGCTTCATCGTGCGGCCGCAGACCTCCGCGATGCGCTGACCGACCCCCGTGGAACCGGTGAAGGACACCATGTCCACGTACGGGGAGTCCACGGCGGCCTCGCCGACCTCCACCGACTGCCCGTTCACCACGTTGACCACGCCCGCCGGCACCCCGGCCTCCGCGAGCGCCTCGGCCATCTTGAACACCGACAGCGGGTCCTGCGGGGCCGGCTTGACCACCACCGTGTTGCCCATGGCCAGGGCCGGGGCCACCTTGCCCGCCGGGTTCGCCCACGGGTTGTTGTAGGAGGTGATGCAGGTGACCACGCCGACCGGCTGGCGCACTTCCAGAGCGCCCAGGATGCTCGCCTTACCCATCGGGCCGGCTTCCGTGACCTGCGGCGGCAGCCCGCGCTCGACCGGTTCCAGGGCGCCCTTCGCGTACCGCCGGAAGCGGGTGACCCCGACGCCGACCTGCATGCCGCGCGCGATCCCGGTCGGGGCGCCCGTCTCGGCCTGGGCGAGGGCCGCCCACGGCTCGAACTCCCGCTGCATGATGTCCGCGGCCCGGTCGAGGATCGCCGCGCGCGCCTCGGGCGTCGTACGGGACCAGCTCTCGAAGGCCTCGGCAGCGGCCCGGGTCGCCTCCGCGACCTGCCCGCGCGAGGCCTCGGGGGCGAGCCCGACGACGGATTCGTCCGCCGGGTTGACCACCTCGTAGTGGCCGCCCTCGGGCTCCACCCACTCGCCGCCGATGAAGAGTTTGCTCATCGCGTACTCACCGTCCTCGTGTCCCGGCCCGACCTGAGCACGATGCCCGGCACGGCCCCCGTCACCTCGTCGTCGCGGATGGTCTCCACGCCGTTGACCCGTACGGAGATGACGCCGATGGCCCGGGAGTCCAACCGCGGGCTGTCGCCGGGCAGGTCGTGGACGAGGGTCGCCGGGCCGGCCTCGATGCGCTCCGGGTCGAAGAGGACCAGGTCCGCGTGGTAGCCCTCGGTGATCCGGCCGCGCTCGCGCAGCCCGAACAGCTGGGCCGGGTCGTCGGTGAGCATCCGTACCGCCTGCTCCAGCGGCACCAGCTTGCGGCCGCGCAGGCAGTCCCCGAGGAAGCGGGTCGTGTACGGGGCGCCGCACATGCGGTCCAGGTGCGCGCCGGCGTCGGAGCCGCCGAGCATGACGTCCTCGTGCTGCCAGGTCTCGGCGCGCAGGGCCCAGGTCGCCGGGTCGTTGTCGCTGGGCATGGGCCAGAGCACCGTGCGCAGGTCGTCGTTCGCGCATATCTCGACCAGGCACTGGAACGCGTCCTGGCCGCGCTCGGCGGCGATGTCGTTCACGACCCGGCCGGAGAGGCCCTCGTTCTCCCTGCTGTACGTGTCGCCGATGACGTAGCGCCCGAAGTTGGCGAGGCGGCGGAAGACCCCGGCTTCCTTGCTGTCGGCGCGGCGCAGCATCTCGGCCCGTACGTCCGCGTCGCGGAGCTTGGCGATCCGCTCGGGGACGGGCAGGCCCAGGATCTCGCCCCAGCCGGGGATCAGGTTGAGCGCGCAGAAGGTGCCGAGGGACATGTTCATGGGGGTGAGGATCGGCATGGTCAGCGCGACGATCCGGCCGCCGGCCTTGCGGGCGCGCTCGCTGGGGATCAGCTGGCGCGGGACCCGCTCGGGTACGGAGGCGTCGATGGTGAGGACGTTCCAGTTCAGGGGCCTGCCCGCGGCCGCGCTCATCTCGACGAAGAGGTCGATCTCCTCGTCCGCGAACTGGTCGAGGCAGCCCGCGACGATCGCTTCGAGCTGGGTGCCTTCGTGTTCGGCGACGGCGCGGGAGAGCGCGAGCAGCTCTTCCGGCTTGGCGTGCCGGGAGGCCACGGGGGCGCCGGCGCCGTCGGAGTGGGTGGAGGACTGGGTGGTGGACAGGCCCCAGGCTCCGGCGTTCATGGCGTCGTGGAGGAGGTCGAGCATCTGCTGCATCTGCTCGGGGGTCGGCTGACCGCCGACGGCGTCCTCGCCCATGACGTGGCGTCGCAGGGCGCAGTGGCCGACCATGAACCCGGCGTTGACGGCGATCCGGCCGTCGAGCGCGTCGAGGTACTCGCCGAAGGTGGACCAGCTCCAGTCGACGCCCTCCTCCAGAGCCTTGAGGGCCATGCCTTCGACCTTGCTCATCATGCGGCGCGTGTAGTCGGCGTCCTCGGGACGGTCCGGGTTGAGCGGGGCCAGGGTGAAGCCGCAGTTGCCGCCGGCGACGGTGGTGACGCCGTGGTTCATGGAGGGGGTGGCGTACGGGTCCCAGAAGAGCTGGGCGTCGTAGTGCGTGTGGGGGTCGATGAACCCGGGGGTGAGGACCAGCCCGGTGGCGTCCTCGCTGGTCCGGGCCTCTTCCGTGACGGTGCCGATGGCGACGATGCGGCCGTCGCGTATGCCGACGTCTGCGACGCGGGCGGGGGCGCCGGTGCCGTCCACGACGGTGGCGCCCTTGATCAGGTGGTCGAGCATGACGTCCCTTCTCCGTTGCGTTCCGTTCCGGTGCGGCCGTTCGCCTCCCGGCGGGGCGCGGTTGCCCCTTGGCCGGGACCGGCCCGGTTGGCGTGGCGCTGCTGCCGGGGCTCCGCCCCGGACCCCGCGCCTCAAACGCCGGCGAGGCTGGATTTTCCTTGGCCGGGATCGGCCTGCTCGGGGCGGCTTCGTTGCCGGGGCTCCGCCCCGGACCCCGCGCCTCAAGCGCCGGCGAGGCTGGATTTTCCTGGGCCGGGACCGACCCGGGTTGGGGCGGTGCCCCGCCGGAGCATCTCCTCGTCCTCGCGCACTTGGCAGGTG